>CALDTA010000026.1:0-9386 GCA_937924455.1 uncultured Deinococcales bacterium | reverse complement strand
GATTCCAGATGCTTCATAATTAGCTTATGGTATGTTTTTCAATAGAGATTATCATTATAGCTTAAATAATGCACCACCAAGTTCATAACTCCCTAACTACCACATGTTGCCCTTAAGCAAGGCAACCTAAGCAATAATTGCTAGCTCCCAGCACGTGCTGATGATGTCAGGAAGGGCATACGGATTTAAATGTAAAGCACCATTAAAGTCCCCTGCACCAAATGGTGTAAGGGCGCCGTCTAACCCTATATAATGGGAAAAATTAACGTTAAAAGGAGATGGAGAGTTAGTCTGTGAAACCTGCCATACTTCTGAACATAGCAGAGAAGGGCAAGTGCCAGTAATGAAAATTCCAACATTAGTGTCCTGAGACCAGGTTGCAAAATTTAACTTAGTTGAGCAATTGTTACAGAGGTATCTATGACAGGACTATGGAATTTTATGGCACAGATATTGAAACTTTCAGTACTGGTCCCTATATAAGCCTGAAGTTCCACTTAATTTCACTGTACAGTAGTAGAGGTGTTGTGACTCCATTGTTTTGTTAATGTGTATATATAATATATATATATGTAATATATATATTGTTCTGTTAATGTGTATAATATATATATATTGTTTTGTTAATGTGTATAATATATATATATATATATATATATATACATTAACAAAACAATGGAGTCACAACACCTCTACAACTGTACAGTGAAATTGATTTTGTGTTTTGTGCTCATTGTCTTAATTTTTCAGATGAATAGGTATTGATTCATTATAGCTATTGTTGCATCATTGCTTGCCTTTATTGTCTTTGGGAGATTTTTTCCAAAAGTTCATTTTTTTCATTGAGTAGCTATAATGATAATCTTTATTGAAAACATACTATTAGCTAATATGAAGCATCTGGAATCACAGAAATCTTACTACATAGCTAAAAAAATGTTTTTGGTAAGTAATCTTGTCTTAAAGTGCCTTTTTTCTCAATTCTTATTAATTTTCATTGAGCAGTCACTATATTTATGTGGTTCTGTTAGAATTATTTCTTTTTGTTAATTATGAACAGTTGTGTAGGAGATATTATTTATGTGTGGCTATTGGTTTCTTTGTAGGTGTAGTCATATTATGGCCTAAAACTGTTATTGAAGAGGACTAAGGACAGTCTTTTTGTGTTTAGTTTTGATATAGTTTATAATTTCTAGATAATTAAATCTATCTAGTTGTTAGTTATATCAGAAATTTTCACATATTTGTGTGCTTCTGTTTTTCCCACTTTGAATTTTTCAATTTGCATTTAAATTAGTAAAAGCTGACAGAAACTTGTTGATGTAACAGCTGAACCTTGCAAGTAAATAAATTTGATTCATTGTGTCAAATTTATTCAAATTCTCATTATTTCATTTAATTTGTTCTGGCACTAACAGGTGATAGCAATTTATGTCTCCCATGCAATGGGAAGGCATTATATTTTCATGCTCTTCCTCTAGTTTTTTGATTTGAGTGAATTTTTAACATATCTGGACAAGTTGATATGAGTAGCTGCATTACGAATCTGTAGATGTCGGTCTGTCTGTCCATCTGTCTGTTGCCTGATAAAATGAACTTCATCTCACAAAATTACCAATTGGTTTTTGATATTCAAACCTATTTAAATTAAACAAGTTATGAAGTACAATCTTAAGAAATTTTTTTTTGAATTTTTGAAATAAATGTGGGCAAAAAAAATCAATAAATGATATTTAATTCAAAAAGTTACTGAACCATTTCTTTGACCACCTCATATTTTGATACACTTTACATATGATTTGTTTTGTATATTTATGTATATATATATGTATATATATATATGTGTGTGTGTGTGTGTGTGTAGCTACACTTTGAGCGCTTTTAAGCCCCAACTAAGGCGCTTTTCAGCCCCAACTTGGGTGCTTTTCAGCCCCAACTTGGGCGCTTTTCAGCCCCAACTTGGGCGCTTTTCAGCCCCAACTTGGGTGCTTTTCAGCCCCAACTTGGGTGCTTTTCAGCCCCAACTTGAGCATTCATAAACATTAAACATCACAGAATGACCATGAAATGGAATAATTTTATCTTAAAAGACCTGACAAATGTTGAAAAGCCTTTTATTTAAAACCTGAAACTGAAATTATGCGATTAGTAATGCAACATATAACATATGACAGATTCACTAAGAAAAAAATGAAAGCTGTATGAAATTCAAATTTTACACATGCGGCTGATCACCCTGTAGCTAATGTGAGGGGGGATGTGTCCTTCAGTCAAGCATTCATGGCCATCATAATAATTGTTCAATAGCAATTTCCATTATACTTTTATGTAAACTATACTCCCTACTATAGGTGACATTTTTTACTTCCTACCTATAAAAAAATTTATAGCTTTTATAAATCAGCTTTTATAAATCAACTTTGGAAACCTGATTTTGACCCTTTTCAGTGTAGCTACCCTCCAAACAAACACAGTGGCTTCAATACTCGTCCATATTAATAGAGACAAACTAAATTGAACAAAGGCATCTAGTAGTTCAAGACCTTCTCTTTAAAAGAAGCATGAATTAAATTCTGTATTTTAATATGTTCATACTTTAAAGGTGGATGTGGCTAATCATCCCAAAGTTGGGGTGCAGCTAATCACCCCCCTTGATGCTATTTGTTTCACAGTACCTACTATTCCTACAGTGATGGGACACAACTATATTTTCTGCAGAGTACTGATACAGAGTACAACTGGAACTTTACATTTCTTCAAGCTACTGATCAGAGTCCTGATACTGTTGAAAACATCCAATACAATCATTATTAGATACAGGTACAGAGAACTCATTTTATCACTACTTTGAATGGCCACAGTTTTTGGAAATAATTATCTTTACAGGATTTTTTTGTATATAGTTGTTACTCATGATAAATAATAGGGAAATGAAGAAAATTCCTAAATTTATCATTTTATAGCTACAGTTGAATTGGGTTAGATTATATAAGGGAAGGTTAGGTTAGTTTTATGTTATGTCCATTTAAAATAAGTATATGAAAATTAATATTTAATATAAGCATAATGCTTATATTTTATGTAAATTTTTATTAAATGAGCATAACCTTGAAATCATTTACAATGATATTTTTTCTGTTAGTTACTAGCGATGGGACGAATACTTGATATAGAATATCGGTTGTATTGGGACTCTTATTGGTATAGAGAAAATAAGGTGTTACTCTTACTCCGTAGCTATTAGCATTTTGTCAAAACACTGGTATTATTCCATCATTATGGAACAAGTAGTCAATCAAATATTGGTGGCATCAGGCGTTTTACAAAAGTATTGGGAATATAGGACCATGTTCAGAAGTATGGCAGATTGGTCAGAATAATCTAAGCAACATTTTGACCAAAATTTGATTGGACAGCTGTATTCTGTGTAACATTATGATTTATTTCTACGTATATTAGATAAAACTCTGTGCAACTTTTTGAGAAAATAGGAGTTTCACCTATGCATGAGTAACCATAAACTGACCCAGTCTGAGTAGCTCCAGTCGTACTCTGTCAAAATAGTGGTACCATCTCAACACTACAACTTATCACAATTGCCACATAGCTACCAGAGAAATTCTTTGGTAGCTATGTGGCAGCCACAGATAATATTTAGGAAAGTTAAGTTAAACTTGAACATATTCATGCACAATTTGCAAATTACTGATGCACACAAAGACTACTATTGTCAGAGTTCAATTACAGTATTAATATACCTAAATTAGAAGGATTTTTAGAAATTCACTTTTTGTATAGTTTTAGCGTTGGTAGGGGTAAATTATTGCAGTCGATGATCTGGGGTAAATAATTGCACTGCATTTTTTACATCTTTTTATAAAAATGTAGATTTGATGATACCATGTGAAAGAGTAGGTCTTTATCTGTAGGAACAACTATCGTAAACTATTTTAGGATGCGCAATATAATTTTTAATATTCCTGATGAAGGCCACTGTAATTGTAGGCCATCAGGAATGTCGTAGAGTTGCTTGTGTTGATGTGCATATGTTTAAAACTGTAAAATTTAATGCACACAATTGGTTAGGTTAAGGTGGTAAGTTAAGTTAGGTTAGCACCAGCTGGGGTAAATAATTGGAGTCAAAAATCTAGTGTAATTAATTGCACCACATTTTTCAAAACTTTTTTTTCATAAAAATGCAGATTTGATGATGCCAAGTGAAAAAGTAGGTCTTTGTTTATAGGAACAGCTATTGCAAACAATATCAAGACATGCAATTATTTAAATAAATTAACATCTTGTTTTTTCAGGTAGCTCAACTGCGTGGAACTCAAAATATGAGTTCCACACACTCTGATCATGACACTGTAGTTTTTAATGGATTTGATTATACTCTTGGAATTAAATGAACACTAGTGTGTAGACTGTCATGTAGGAAGTGTTTTTATGAAATCTTAACTGAATTGATTAAATTGAGTTTTTAAACATGCAAATAATTATCCATGGCAATGTCATACTCTGGGATAATTAATTGCAGCCTTTTTGCTTTTATTAATATTGCAATATGTTTGAACAAGTAACACCTATGCAAGCATAGCTGAAATAATGCAACAGGCCAATAGATAAATCTCACATACCTAGTTTGCCTTCATGGAAAAAGTTATTAGTTGAATAGCTTCAAATTTTGCATGAACATAAGAAAAAAGTTGTAGCTCATTTCTATGTAGTTTTCAAAAAAATTAAACAGACAGGTTTCACAAAAACAAAACCCACAGGTTTTGAAAAAAAACTGGTGGGTTTTGTTATTTAAACCTGTGGGTTTTTTGTCATAATAGTTCAATTTTTCTAACTAACTGGGTCTATTCATTGTGTATGTAGTTATCAGCCGGAAAATTTATCCTGTCAGTCTGATACTTTCTGCGCCATAATTACACCGTGTTGATAAATTGCACCACAATTAATCAACCCGTGTTAATAAATCTCAGCGCAATTAATTACCCCGTTGCATATTAACTACCCTGGTTTACTGGGTGCAATCCAACTCAGCTATTTTTTTTAATTACTTCTAACTTCCTTTCTTCATACTAATTACCTCTCTCTTGCATTACAGTTCCACACTTGTCATAACATCCACTTCTCCAAGGTGCAACTGATGATTGTGGCTCTATGAATGGGTAGCCTCCCAGCTAACCACTAACAGGATCTGGTGGTGACCCTGTTGAATGCGGGTAATGACGGCGGGTGGTTGCTGTGCTGGTTGGTGTTGTTCGTCTTGATTCCTGGGCTGCACTTTCGATAGTGCCTGGTGCTTGGTCTGTAAGTTGTTCCGGTTGACGGTCGTTTGGGCTGATTGTTGGTGTTTCCTGCCTTTGGTGTTCCTCGGCGGTGCCAGGCGTCTGGGAGCTGTCTCCGTGTAACACGCACACATGTACGCCCAACAAAGCCTGTCAACTACCTGACAGCACAGAGACACGCCGTTACAGTGATCAGAGCGTTTCTAACACGAGCGTATGTCCCCAATCTGGAGCTGACACGGATCAGATTGCCGCCCAAAAGGTACACGCATGAACCTCGGTGGGCTCAAAGATCCCGCATAACCGTATGATGAATGTCCGAGGCACGGTGTGCATGGTTGTCCGCATCGGGTGCCTCATGCGCATGAGACATGCCTATGCTACACGTACGACAGCTGTGGTTCGGTGCAGCCGGTGTGTCAGCTGAGGAGGCTGTCCTTCAGGACTAGTGGTCAAGTAAAATGAGGCATCGATCGATATGTGGTGACAAAAAAGTGAAAGGCAGACGCCACAGCGTGGAAGATCGAATCTGCAGACACACATGTAAACCCCATGCAACCAGCCAGCCACCACTGCTCTCCTACACGCACAGCCTCACTGCATAATCTACACAGCCACTAACAACGCCCCAGATTCATGCCGCATTATGGCATCAACACATAATCAATGACAGTTTGGAGCGCAGAGATACCGCTCAATGCATGTTGATCAGACTCAATTGCGAGAGTCTCTAGTAGGTCTGCACTTGCTATTGTTCCTTCAAGGAACAAGTTGTGATGGCGGACTCCCACAAGGGAGATGCCAAATACCATACCTGATCATCGCTGCTGTGAGTCGTGCCTGTGGAGTGCGTGTGAAGTGGGTGGGGCGCAGTGTTGCTGTTCTGTTTGGTGATCCGCTGTTAAACTTGCAGGTCGATTTTACAGTGGATTCCGGATGCTGGGATCAGGTTCAACAACTTGTGGGGAGGCTGCATTCATTGTGTGTATGATCTGTGAGTGTTGTTACAGAGAGAAAGGTACAAAGACCTGGCACTACCAAGGAAAACAACAAAACAAGGCTTACAATCAACCCATCAAACCCAACCAGCCGTCGATCGGCACAATCCACAGACCAAGCACCAGGCACCATAGGCAAAACAGTCTACGAGTCAAGTCGCGTAACACCCACCAGCGCATCAACCATGCACACCACCAGCACACCAAACCCTGGCCTGCACGACACAAACCCTGCAGGTTCATCGCGGTTGGCGAGTCCTCTCAGCCAACGCAGCTCAGTTCGCGGCGCAGTGGTACCCAGGCCTCGCACTGCCAAGGAAGGCAGAAGCACACAAAACCTAGAATAGCTACAATCCGCTCAAACATCCGTCACCACTCACAGATCAAACTCTGGACTCCACCACAAAATGGGTTTAAGCCCCAGGCCACGCCAGCAATGCACCTGGCCAGCAGGTGTTCGTCGGGGAGGAGTGCCTGCTGATGTGCGGTGTGTCACATGACGGGCGTACAGGCGTTGGTGCTGTTCGTTGGCTGTTTGGTGGCTGCATGCTTGGGTTGTTTGTGCCATTGGTGGTGTCATTCTTGGCGATGCCAGGCCTTTGTTGCGTTCTCTGTGTAACACCTGGCGAGCACTACACGGATCCAGCAGGGTTTTCGTCGGACGCCTCCCAGTCGACATGTCCCAGTGCGCGTCGCTGGCGGGCTGTGCTGCAATGCTACTCAGACTCCGCACGCAACACCTACTAGTGGTGAGATATGCGGCATCCCCCTCCATGGGGCCCGCCAACAAGAGGAGCTGTTGGTCATCGTCGGAAAAACGGCCAGCCTCCCTCTGGGGGCGGCAGGTGGCAGGGCGAGGGAGTTGAGCTGGGGCGAGGGAGCGGAAGGGCGAGCGGGGGTGGCGGGGGGAGGGGGGGGTGCACCCTAGAGGTCCATACCCTAGAGGTCCATAGAGCGCGGTGGACTAACGAGCGCGGACTGGCCAGTGTAGAGCCAGAGGGTGGGCAAGGCTTCAGGTGCAGATGCAATCGCACGGATGGCCCCGTGGCTGTCCGTCGCACGGATGGCCCCATCCACACTTTCTGCACACCCAGCACAGCCACTTTCCATGACACATACCCATGCAACATCAGGGCATCAACACTGGCATTGCAAAACCAGCATCATAACGCAAACCTTGCCTGCGCGAGATGACCAGCCCACTCGAGGAGCTCCGGAGGTACATGTCAGCATTCCGCCTCTGCACCGTCGCCCACAGCAGCTGCATTCCCAATGCACAAGTGCACCCTTGGGAATATGCCCACTCTCAGCTGCAGTGTGCCCAAGGCGGTTCTGAACTGTACCGCCTGCTGTCCCATCAACCTGCACGTCCACCACCGCAAAACACGGCATAATCCAGAACGCAGCATGATCTGACACATCGGTCCTCAACCGCATCCACTTGGTCCGTTCACCCATCGCCGCAGTACACCCAGCGTCCTTGGCAGCCTGAGTAGCATACGTCTACGCAGATTCATGCGCAACCACGACATCCACCGCCACGAGATCGCCACGGCACTGGCACTCCACCATTCCTGGTTTGAGTGCAGATTTCTTTGATTTGGCTATGATTTGGTTGTGTGTAGGATTGCTGCATCTCTTGTGTGGGTTCATTGAGGTGTGGTTTGGTATCGCACTGTGTTGTGAGACGCATGTGAGGCATGCATGCCACATGCATGAGCCTGGCACTGTTGTCTGAATCTGGACCTGTGATGTATGGTGGGCAGCACATGTAGGTGCTGCACGCTTCTGTAACACTGTCTGGTGCATCTATTTATCCAACGGGTTATGAGCCCATATACGTTTCCACCGCGCCAGACAATGGGACCGTAGGACCTTAGGAGCACGGCAAAAGACCCCGCATGCGAGGGGTAGCCAAATGTTTCTTGCAGCTGTCTTCCACATCCGTTGTTTACTTCTGTTTGTGCCGGCTGATGGGGGCTGCTGGGCTTGTTCTCTCTTCTCCGTTTAACAAGGAGATCCAAACTCCTACATAGCCCTAGCACCACAAAGAAGGTAAAAAGCACGACAAAACCAAGAGGAGCTACAGTCAGCCCAAAATTCCATCGACCAGGGTGTGTATGATCTGTAAGTGGTGAAGGTTGACGGCAGTTTGGGCTGGAACTCTGGGCACTTACAGATCATACACACTCTGACCGCAGCTGCTGGACTCCAGACCAGACCACAAGTTCAACCGCAGAACACCCACCAGCATATGGATCCTGCACGCGAGCCCAATGCAGCTGGCACACATTCCACATGCGCCCTAGTAAGGTATTTACATTTAAGTTTACCCCTCGCAGCAGCTGAGGACATATGCGGCAACCCCCTCCCAAGGGGGCCCGCCACCGCCAGGAACTGGTGGTCAACGAAGGACACATGTGCACAGCCAGCCTCTTCCGGGAAAGGTGGGTGTGGGCGGATGCGGGCATGAGCGAAAAGGGGGTAGGGCGAGGGATTGGAGGTGAGGGCAAGGGAGGAGGAGGTGCGAGGGGTGGGGCGAGGGGAGGGTGGGGAAGATGGGTGGGAGACGAGGTGTGAGAGATGGGCGGCGAGGCTTGGGAGGGCCCTGGAGCGCCGCAGACCCTAGACCTAATGAGCGCGGAGGACTAGGCCTGTTTCGCGGCAGAGGGCGGGCAGGGCCGCACGTGCAGATCCAACCGCAAGGACGGCCTGGGGAAGGGCCGACGCTTCACGCAAGGCGATGTGTTGGAACAAGCCACCCAGGGAGAACCAGCCGACCATCACGTCGGGCAAGCAACGTTGCCCCTTGCTTGGCCGGACATGCGTACGCGCATGAGGCACAATGACATGCATTCGCCAAACGGCACAGAAGGACATCCGGTCGTGGCCTACGGAAGTGCACGGGCTGCCGTTGAGGATGCGCTGGTCCGCGGCATGTGCGACATCATCAGTGTAACAAGTCTTACGGATCAGCAAAGGGTGCAGGTGCAGCTCCCGCACCGGCACGGTGGCATGGGCTTGCGACGATTCAGCGAGGACGTCGCGACAGCTGCGCGCCTGTCCTCCGCAGCCCTCGCCCACGCAGCGCTGG
>CALDTA010000025.1:0-2847 GCA_937924455.1 uncultured Deinococcales bacterium | reverse complement strand
CCTAAGTTTTGCGCAAATTTGGCAACAGTTTGCTCGGCGACTAAAGTCGCCTCGCAATAGGGTTTCTTTAGCGGCAGCGATTTAAAAAGCGTTTTTTCAAAACGCTTTTTAAATCGCTGCCGCTAAAGAAACCCTATTGCGAGGCGACTTTAGTCGCCGAGCAAACTTTTGCCAAATTTGCGCAAAACTTAGGTCGCTATGTAATAGACACAGTAGATCACATAGTTTTACTTTCAAAAAATTAATTCTTAATTTTTTATACATTTGAAAACGCTGCGTCTCCGCGCCTCTGCGTTCATTTTTGGCTTTTTAGAGTAGGCTCATCAATAAAGTCTAGTATAACCTACCAACAACGAATTTTCTTGAAAGCGTTTTAACCCCCATTTTTACATAAATTTCATACATCCCATTGTCAAAATCACTGGTATTAAAATGTTGTACTTTGTCGGCATTGCTATCAAGAATTCGCTCATGCACTTGCATACCGTATATATTAAAAATTCTTATCACACCTGCTTGTTTACTGATTTCCTTTAAATCCAGATACATGTCGTTTTCAACTGGATTAGGATAAACAGCAATGTTATCCGACTCATAAAACTTAGATCTTCCATCTGCTTCTTGAGCGTCCTCCTTAGCTCCAAGAGTAATCATATCATAATCATTAGGAATGATTGCTTGCTTGGTAATAATAACACCAGCATTAAAAGAGGTTGTTAAGGCGACTTCAGGATGTTTGTGAGCAAATACTTCTGGCGTTTTATCTGCAATGACAGAAGGAATCGTTTCCCATTTTCCATTCCGATGACCTACTAAGGTTAACTTCTCCAATTTTCCTCCAGTGATATTAGCTATATTACTCTCTGCTCCCCAAACAAAAGAAAGCGCCACAGGTGATGCGCCACCAATATCCCAATATTCACGGCTGCTCACACGTGTGATAGTTGATCCTTCTTCGGCTGTATGGCTGTTACCTACAACGGAAGCTGGGCTTTTGTAATAATAAGCCGCAGTTGTTTTTCTAGCTCCTGAGCTAGCTACAGGACGATATTTATTTTTATGGCCAATAGGAAAAAGGAACTCATTAGAATGGAATACACAAACATACCCATCTACAAATTTGCTGGCTGAAGCTCCTGACCAATCACTTCCTTTCGTAAAGTTGAGATACCCCTTCTTCCCTTTTCTGCTAGTCGTAACTTTACCTGGAGCGATAAAACCACTGCCTTTGGTAAAACTATGTTGACCGAAGACAGACATAAAGCCATTCTCCTGTATAAATAGTTTACCACCTGACTGACCATAAGTGATACTTCCAACAGTACTCAAGAGAAATATTAATAGTATAAATAATCCATTTTTTTTCATAACTAAATATTTTTCAGTTAACAATTAAAATTTACTATTCAGAAAATGGAACCTCCACAAAAATTTGTAGAGGCTCCAATTCTGGATATATTATTTAGTCATGAAGCAAACAAACAGATAACTCATGAGGCTCATTCCATCCGCTGCTAGTGTCTGTTCTAACAACATTGACTCGGATCGAATTTGAATCAACATCATCCAATAAACTAACAGATAAATTAACACCCTGAGCATTATCATTGTATCTATTCACAGATTGTAAGAATGCACATAAAATAGTCTCATCTAAATCCATAAAACTATAAGTGATGGCCATTCCTGCATGGTTGTCTCCTTCTCCTCCAGTTATATTTTCAATAGTCCATACTACACTTCCAAAGACCACATCATTAAACTTACCCGTCTGCCCTGCAAAACTCCCCATATAGGAAGGAACTAGGAAGGTACCTCTTTTTACATTTACTCCACCTGCTGGGCCCGCTGGGCCTTGTGCACCTGGAGCGCCGTCAGCTCCCGCTGGTCCCTGTGCACCTGGTTCGCCTGCTGGACCTTGTGCGCCTGGAGCACCATTAGCTCCTGCTGGACCTGCTGGGCCTTGTGCACCTGGAGCGCCGTCAGCTCCCGCTGGACCCTGTGCACCTGGTTCGCCTGCTGGACCTTGTGCGCCTGCTGGACCTTGTGCGCCTGGAGCACCATTAGCTCCTGCTGGGCCTTGTGCACCTGGAGCGCCGTCAGCTCCCGCTGGACCTTGTGCGCCTGCTGGGCCTGCTGCACCGTCAGCTCCTTTAGATCCCTGTGGACCTGTTTCACCATCTGCACCCGCTGGGCCTGCTGGACCTGCTGCGCCGTCAGCTCCTTTAGGTCCCTGTGGACCTGCTTCACCATCTGCACCCGCTGGACCTGCTGGACCTTGTGTTCCCGCTGGACCTGTAGCTCCACGTTCACCTTGATCTCCTTTTGCGCCAGTAGCGCCCGCCGGGCCTCTTTGTCCTTGTGCGCCTGCTGGACCTGTTGCTCCACGTTCTCCTTGGTCTCCTTTTGCGCCAGTGGCACCCGCTGGACCTCTTTGTCCTTGTGCACCTGCTGGACCTGTCGCTCCTCTTTCTCCTCTTGCGCCAGTGGCACCCGCTGGACCTCTTTGTCCTTGTGCGCCCGCTGGACCTGTCGCTCCACGTTCTCCTTGGTCTCCTTTTGCGCCAGTGGCACCCGCTGGACCTCTTTGTCCTTGTGCACCCGCTGGACCTCTTTGTCCTTGTGCACCTGCTGGACCTGTCGCTCCTCTTTCTCCTTTTGCGCCAGTGGCTCCTGCTGGGCCTCTTTGTCCTTGTGCGCCCGTTGGTCCTGTTGCTCCACGTTCTCCTTTTGCACCAGTGGCACCCGCTGGGCCTCTTTGTCCTTGTGCGCCCGCTGGACCTGTCGCTCCTCTTTCTCCTTTTGCACCAGCGGCACCCGCTGGACCCGTCGCTCCTCTTTCTCCTT
>CALDTA010000024.1:0-4541 GCA_937924455.1 uncultured Deinococcales bacterium | reverse complement strand
TTGCCTTACTGTACTCATAAGTTAATCTCTGTTCAAAATGCTTGCGTAGTAAAGTAACCAAGCAATTGTTGTTGCAAGACCAGCAACGTAAGTCATAGCTGCAGCAGTAAGTACACGGCGTGAACCACTGTTGTCACCTTCTGTTGCTAAGCCTAAACGCTTCATTTCGCTCATTGCACGTTTACTTGCATCAAATTCGATAGGTAGAGTGACTAGTTGGAAAAGTGCTGCTGCACCAAATAGTACTAGACCAATCTTTGCGACCATTGTGCCTAAGCCAGCGCCTAACATACCAGCACCGACGATGACCATGATTGGACCAACGCTTTGACCGATTTGTGCAGGGCGTAGTAGGGCAGTTCTTGCTGCTAGTGGACCGTAGGCTGTGTTGTGCTGGATAGCATGTCCAACTTCGTGTGCTGCAACTGCCATAGCTGCAACGCTTGCGTGACCATAGTTACCTTCTGAGAGGCGTACTGCTTTTGCTCTTGGATCGTAGTGATCGGTTAATTGACCTGCTACAGGCTCTACGGTTACATCAGTGATGCCATTTGCTTCAAGCATTGCTTTTGCAACGTCTGCACCTGTAATATTTGCTGTATTTCTTACTTTTGAAAATTTACCATATGTTGATTTTAACCATCTTTGCATTGCAAAAGGTAAAATCATGCTGATTGCCATTACGATAATATATGAAAGACCCATATATGACCTCCTATAAATGGATAGTATCTCAAATTCAGTGACATAAAACGCACGAAATATCCCAAACATGAGTTTAGAATGAGATTTAATCTGAAGTGGCTTGTACATGAGCTTTCATGAGGCTCGAGCCACCCGAATAGTTCCTATTTAAAACAAGACTATCCTTAAATTACTGTGAGCTTGCTAACGCTTGTTTAATATTGTTTTGTTTGGAAGGGCATGTGTATTGTTTGGAAGGTCATAAAAATTAAAATATAGGCTGAATACCTATTTGGGCTTTATCAAATGAGTATCAGCTTGTTGCGAATTTCACTATGAAATATACCGTTTAAGCTTTAATCATCACCACTCTTTTCAAATTCTATCTCTTCATCATCTTCTATCTCATCATCTTCTTGTGAGGGAGGTGCAGAAACAACTCTGAGCTTAATTGCAGTTCGTTCGTCATCTTGAAGTATCAGTTTTACAAAAGTAGGTTGAATAGTGAGATCTAAATTGTCTTCTTGAAGATAGCTTCTGGCGATTGCTATAGCTTTAATTGCTTGATTAACTGCTTGTGCACCAATGGCTTGCACATCAACAGAACCTTCAGATCGGATGATTGCAGCTATAGCGCCTGCTACCGAATTAGGTCGTGAACTGCCTGAAACACGTAAAGTTTCTATTTTGACTACCTCCTGTTGGTGGTGATTAAATAGTTACGTAATTCATGACAGAGAGGATTAAGACCTTACCAACGTATAAGAATAAATATACAGTTTAATTGTTATGATAACAGAAGAAAGAATTTTAATCTGTGTACACACCTTAAGTTGATAACGATAATAGCATAGGTAGTAGTGACATAAACATAACAATCGAGAACAGCGTACTATATTGTGATGAGGCATTACAATATATTATTTCTGACTGTAACTAAATATATGTAATTTTTCGCAATTATTTTGGCTGTGTTTTTGGCTGTGTTCTTGACTGTGTTGTTGACTAAGTCACTACATGTGTTTTATACCCTATATTAGGAACTAAGAAGGTGTTTCTTAGTCCGTGAGGGATGATATTACTAAGTACTATAAAACAAACTAATCTTAGCTGATTATTTTTTAACATAGTTTCATTGCAACTCAAAGTAATTTTTTGTTGACAAATAAATCTTTGAGTTATACTAAACTGAAAGAAAAAAGTCATAATCAATCAGTAGAAAAAGTTGCCTTTAGAACCGAAGGGCACACAAATTACGAAACTTTGCTATGTTTGTGACTATGACATCCATGATTCACTTCGGTATTAGTTGTGCGAAAGAGCCATTGTACTGAGTCAAAAAATATCGTTATGGATACATTAGCGTTTCTAGGTAATGTTGACCCAGACAGAATGGGTTAATTCTTATAGATGCAATGAGAAGGTCACGTTCCCAAAACGCAGTACAATAAAGTCTGCAATAAAAATACGAGGTCAAAGCCTCAAGGAAAGGAACGTGACATGAAGAAGTATAGCAATGAATTGGTAATAGGACTAGATGTGAGTGATAAGAAGAGCGAAGTATGCATAATGCAAAAAGAGGATGGTGAAATCAGGAAACGAGAAAGTATCAAAACAGAACGGGAAGTATTTTTCCAATATTTTAGCAGTTTAGAGACAAGTCTAATAATTTTTGAAGTTGGAACACATTCACCGTGGATGAGTCGGTTAATAAAAAGCCTAGGTCATGAAGTGATAGTTGCAAATGCACGAAAGATAAGCCTTATCTATGGAAGCAAACGCAAGAATGACCAAATAGATGCTGAAAAGTTAGCACGATTAGGACGCGTAGATAGAAGCTTGTTACATCCAGTAGAGCATAGAGATGAACAAAAGCAAGCAGACTTAAATGTAATTAGGTCAAGAAAGATGCTACTTAAAACACGACAACAACTTATCAATAGTGTACGAGCAAGGTTGAAGTCTTTTGGGATTAAACCACCACAAGTATATCCAGCAGGCTTTCACAAAAAAGTGGTAGCTTTCATACCTGAAACACTCAAGGCTGCTTTAATGCCGATAATCGAAATACTTAAAGGGCTAGACAATGAGATTAAAGGATTAGATAAAAAAATAGCTAAACTTGCAGAAGAACGTTATCCAGAGACTGCATTACTCACACAAGTCGCTGGGGTTGGACAACTGATCGCTCTGACCTATGTACTTACCTTAGCTGACCCCAAGAAGTTTCAGAAAAGTCGTTCTGTCGGACCTTACTTAGGACTTGCACCTGGACAAGACCAATCTGGTAACCATGACCCTAAACAGTCCATTACCAAAGAAGGAGACCCTTATTTACGATCCCTACTTGTACAAGCTGCTAACTACATCCTTGGTCATTTTGGTCCTGATTGTGACTTACGACGTTTTGCCTATGACCGTTTAGAACATCAAAAGCAAGCTTTAAAGAAAAAAGGCAAAGACCCCAATAAAGTGAAAATCAGCAAACAGCTTAAGATTGCTGTTGCTCGCAAGCTAGCAGTTTTACTCCATCATCTCTGGATTTCTGCTGAAGTATATGACCCTTTTTTCAATAGCTCACAACAAGAAGATAAAGATAGTTCTATCGCTTCAGAACATCAGAATCTTCTACTTGTTACATAACATTACCAATATTGTTTATAACCACTAGGATTGATTGAGACTATCTGATTTTGCCTTGTGTTGACTGCGTGGAATTGCTCGACATTCGATGTCGCTTTTTAAGCTTGCAGCAACACTAAGTTATTGTACAGGCATTGTATCGTGTCACCTTAGCTCTAACAGCTTCGAGTGCGTAGGGAAGCAAAGCCTTTAGCTTATTTTATATCTCAGGTATCTCTGCAATTTTTAGTTTACCCTTGACTTATCGTGGCCTTCTCAGGGAAGCAATTCCACGATTTGTTGAACCAGCAACAAATCAGCAAGACAGATGCCTGTGAAAATCACACAGGGTGAGTAAGAACAAATCCCTTCAGTAGAGGTCAACGTTACTTGGAATCGCAACTTATAGCGTTTAAGGTTTTGGGTAAACAGTCTGGACAGGGTTTTGTTAGACTCAATTACTGTGACTCACTCTGCATCTAATACCTCACCTACAAAACGTTTATACCGAGAATCTAGTTATCAGACATCCTTCACCGCAACTGTTCAAGCGATTGAAGCTTTAGAAAGTAATAAAGGCGAAGATGACAAAGGCTATGCAATCGTTTTAGACCAAACCCTTTTTTATGCAACGGCTGGCGGACAACCCAATGACATTGGTAGCTTGAAAAGTGCTGATAGCAAAGCTATACACATACTAGATGTGCAAAATAGTGGTGATGATGGTACAACGATAATTCATATCACAAACACTGAACCAAGCTTTAAAGTTGGCGATAGTGTCGAGGGAAGCATCGATTGGGCTAGGCGTTTTAAGCATATGCAACGGCACACGGCGCAGCATTTATTATCGCAAGCATTTATGCGCCAAGCTGAACGCTTCAACACAGTGTCGGTGAGTATAGGTAGTGCAGGACTTGAGTGTAATTTAGATTTAGAGGCTGAGCCAACCCAAGCAGATTTAGAAGCAGTTGAAAAGCTTGTAAATGAGGTTATGTATCAGAACCTAGCTGTGGAATGTTTTGAGGTAGATGAATCTGAAATTCCTAACTATCCACTTCGTAGAACACCAAAGGTTACAGGTAAGATTCGTTTGGTAAAAATGGTAATGCTAATGTGAAAACACATAAAGCCACAAAAAACTGTCCAAACGCCCTTCTTTGGTTATTAATATGCTTATATTTCTGGTGGAGAATGGGCAAGCAAGCGTAAAGCAAACCTGATAAAACTCCGAG
>CALDTA010000023.1:0-4385 GCA_937924455.1 uncultured Deinococcales bacterium | reverse complement strand
AGTCCTAAGTTGGTGACAACGACCTTGATTTCTATTTTCCCTGTCATCATTTCTACTATGGTTGGTGTTCGGGAAATTGGCTCTCGTTATCGGGAAGTGTTTCAGAGTATTGGCGTGGGGTTTTGGGGGATGTTTGGGCGGCTCGAGCTCCCCGGAAGCCTCCCCGTCATCCTTGGCGGACTCAAACTTACCGTCACCCTTGCACTTATCGGCACAGTCGTCAGCGAACTCATTTTTGGTAAGCCAGGTCTTGGCTACTTTGCCAATACCGAAAGGCTAAATTTCCGAGTTGCTAATGCTTTCGCAGCAGTCGCAGTTAATGTTGCTTTAAGTCTTTGTCTCTACTTAGTTGTAGCACTCATCGAACAACGTGTTTTACGTTATAGAAAAAATATATAAATATATAGATTATAGATAAGGAATACTTTTAATGAAAAATTTAGGTTTAATTTTAATTTCAATCAGTTTGTTATCAATCACATTTGCTCAAGATACACAACAAGATATCCAGAGCATCAAAGTTGGTTTAGGTTATTTACCAGATGTACAGTTCGCACCCTTCTATCTCGCAGAAGTTGAAGGACTCTATGCAGAGCAAGGTCTAGAGGTTGAATTCCAACACGGTTTTGCAAGCGAGCTTTATCCACTCCTTGCCCAAGGCAAGCTTGATTTTGTAGTCGCAGATGCTGAAGATGTTATCGGTCTGCGTTCGCAAGATGAAGAAGGTGCAGCCTTTAAGTACATCCTAGCGCTTTACCAAACTGTGCCAAATGCGCTTTTCTCACTTGAAAGTGCTGAGATTGCTAGCCTTGCAGACCTAAAAGGTAAGACCTTGGGTATGCCAGGTATGTTCGGCACAAGTTTAACGTCACTACAAGCCATGATGCGTGCAGCAGGCTTAAGTGAAGACGATGTCACCATTGAGGAAATCGGCTTTACACAGCTAGAAGCAGTTATCTCTAAACGTGTGGACGTAGCGATGGGCTTTATCAATAACGAACCAGTTGTGCTAGCAGAGCAAGGCGTTGCTATCAATGTGATTCCTGCTGGTGAGACCAATCCATCGCCCGGTAATGGTGTTATTACAACTGACGCCGTGCTTGAAGATAAGCTACTTGTTCAAGCTTTTGCACAAGCGACCCAAGAAGCTATGCGTGTGACTATTGACCAACCAGAGCTAGCTTTTGAATCTGCCAAGACCTATGTTGAGAACTTAACTGATGACCGTATGCAAGTACTTGAAAGCTCAATTCCCCTCTACGAATCTGACACAACTGATGTGCTTGGTTTAGGCTTTACAACTGTGACTGCGTGGGAGCAAACCTTAGAACTTATGAAGTCTACAGGACGTGTAGAAACTGATTTAAGTGCGGATGCGTTTTTTGATTATAGTTTTCTTACTTTAGATGGTGAGTAATTTGTAAAAGGCAAATCCCCCTCAATCCCCCTTTTTCAAAGGGGGAAGCCGTTTAATCTATATTAAATACAGAAATTATAGCTTCCTTTGGTAAGTGGGGTGGTGAGTAAAGTGAGCAGGGGGATTCGTCGCTCATTACATAAAATCACGCCTTTATAAAACTAAAACACCAAAAAAGAGGGAAGCATATCTAAGTGCTTCCCTCTTAACTATATCGAATTCAATCTAGGTAGACTTATGCCCAAACAACCTCACCATAAGTATCTTCACGATCAGGGCTTGTAGAGAACATAGCAATTGGTGTTTCGGTATATTGCTCAATAAGTTCGAGGTAAGCAATCACTTCTTTTGGAAGTGCATCACGGCTACCAAGACCAACAAGATTGCCCCAACCAGCCATGTCTTTATAGACAGGTTGTCCATCAACATATTCAGTGCAGACCTTGATAGTATCCATGTCTGATAGTACGTCTAACTTGGTGACAACCAAGCCGTCAAAGCCGTTAATTTCGCAAGAGTATTTGAGCTGTACAAGGTCAAGCCAACCCACACGGCGTGGACGTCCTGTTGTTGTGCCAAATTCATCCCACTGATTTGAACCTGTACCACGTAAGCGCCCAGCGATGTCACCCTCTACTTCTGTACCGAATGGACCATGTCCAACACGGCTTGTAAAGGCTTTAACAACACCATAAACTCTGCCAAGTGCTTTGTGGCTTACACCTGCGCCTACAAGGATTCCACCTACTGTTGGGTGTGAACTTGTCAAAAATGGGTATGTGCCATAACTTAAATCAAGCATGGTTCCTTGACCACCTTCAAAGAGGACTCGAGCCCCTCTCTTGAGGTCATCACGAACCATCTTGCCTGTATCAGTTATAAAAGGCGCAACAAATTCACGAATTTCAGCAAGTGCGTCAAATGCAATCTTTGCATCTGTCCAACCAACCGCAGCAGTTGAGTTTGGTTTTGCGCTGATAAGCCTTTCTAAACGCTGCATCAATATGTCGTCATCAAGCAAATCTTCAAAACGCACACCTACACGTCTAGCCTTATCTGAATATGCAGGACCAATACCACGCTTAGTTGTGCCGATGAATCCACCACCAGCAGCATCGTTTTCTAGATGATGCGGCAATACAAGATGTGCTTCTTTGGCTATATAGACCTTACCAACATCTTTACGAGACGCTAAGCCTTCATATTCTTCTTTAAAGCTCCAAGGGTTGATAACCATGCCACTACCAAGGATAGATGTTGGCTTGTCATGCAAGACACCACAAGGCAAATGATGAAGTTTAAACACATCATCGCCAACCACAATTGTGTGTCCAGCATTTGCACCACCTGAGTAGCGCACAACATAGTTTGATGTGCTAGCAAGCGCATCAACTATTTTCCCTTTGCCTTCATCTCCCCATTGAGCACCGATAACGGCTATTCCTGGCATGAGCCAACCTCCGAGCTTAGATAACTTCTTGACTGTAAAAAAGAGGGATTGGGTTTAGGTTCTTTTTGAAGCTAAAGTTTTAAAATCTCATTTTTTACTTATTATTCAACCACTGAGGTTTCCACGGCACAAGTGCGTAAATGCCCAGAATGGCTTAATAATGAACTTACAGGATGATAAATTCCTTGAAGCTTGCTTCGAATTAAATATTCAGAATCAATGATTGATAGTGTAGTTAAAAGTGCTTTATAGAGGAACTAATAAATCGTTTTTGGAGGTTGAGTAGACTACCAAGTTTTTGCCAAAGGTGAAAAATCTTCACCCATATTACTTTGCAGTGCTTGAGCGACCTGCACTAATCGCTCGTCCTTCATGACAGGTGCAAGAAACTGCATACCACATGGCAAGTCATCGTCTGCTTTACCAGCAGGTATGCTCATGCCACCAACGCCAACAAGATTGGCAGCAACTGTGTCTATGTCTACAAGGTAGGCAGCTAGAGGATCATCACTCTTTTCACCCATTTTGAAGGCAGGACTTGGTGTAGTTGGACTGAGCAGGACATCAACAGTTTCAAAGGCTTTTGCGAATTCATCTGCAATCAGACGACGAACTTTGAGTGCTTTGCCGTAATAGGCATCGTAGTAACCTGCGGAAAGCGCATAGCTTCCTGTAAGGATTCTACGCTTTACTTCTGGACCAAAACCTTCGCCACGGGTGAGCATCATCGACTCTGCCTGACCAAGCGCATCTTCGCCTTGGCGGTTGCCGTAAATCATGCCATCGTAGCGGGCTAGATTACTACTAGCTTCGGCGGGAGCAATTAGGTAATAACTTGAAATAGCGTATTTAATGTTAGGTAAAGATACATTGACGACTTCTGCGCCAAGTTCTTTTAGTTGAGCTTTTGTTTTTTCAATTGCAGAGATAGTACCTTCGCTATTACCATCACCACAAAGCTCTTCAATAAAACCAATTTTCATGCCCTGTAAAGAAGCGTCATTTAAAGAAGCATCAGTTAGTGCTGCGCTAAATTGTGGCGTGTCATCAACTACGCTAGTTGAATCTTGTGGGTCATGTCCAGCCATCACGTCCATTGCAAGGGCTATGTCCTCGCTAGAACGTGCCATGACGCCAACTTGATCTAAAGAACTAGCATAGGCAATCACGCCAAAGCGAGATAAGCGACCGTAAGTAGGTTTAAACCCAATGATGCCATTGTAGGCAGCAGGTTGACGGACAGAACCACCTGTGTCTGTGCCAAGTGCTAGGGGGGCAACACCAGTAGCAACTGCTACGGCTGAACCACCAGATGAGCCACCTGCAACGTGTTCAGTGCTCCAAGCGTTGCTTGCTGCGCCGAAAGCAGAGTTTTCGTTGCTACTGCCCATGCCGAACTCGTCTAAGTTTGCTTTGGCTATGACGATGGCATCTTGGAGCTCGAGCCGCTCCACAACTGTCGCACTATAGGGCGGCACAAAATTATTCAGGATTTTCGAGGCAGCTGTAGTTAGTACA
>CALDTA010000022.1:0-3932 GCA_937924455.1 uncultured Deinococcales bacterium | reverse complement strand
TCTAGCCATTTACCAAAGCGACCACCACGGATGTGGTCAGGAACCCAGAAGATTTCTTCGTTGTTACTAACGAGTTTATCCTTGACTAAAGTTGTTTTGAGGTACCAAGCGCTTTTGGCGTAAAAAAGCAACGGTGTGCCACAGCGCCAGCAGAAGGGGTAGGTGTGTTTGATGCGGTCACTGCGGAACATTAGGTTTTGCTCTAACAAGTCTTTGGTGATGGCTTTATCAGCATCTTTAAAGAAAACACCTGTGTATGGACCTTCTGCCTCCGTATCATTCACCGCTTGCACTTCTGGATAAACCTTGCCATAAAGGTCAACGCTAAAGATAGTTGGTAAGCCGTAAGTTTTACCAAGTTCCAAGTCACCATAGGCAGGTGCAAGGTGTACGATGCCTGTACCCTCACCATCGGCTGAGATTTCTACAAAATCATCGTTGACAACTCTAAAACCTGTACTGATGTCTTCATCAGCAGGAACATGACCTTTTAGGATTGGGCTGTAAGTCACGTCTTTAAGCTCACTACCAGTGAAGCTTTTTAGCAGTTTGTAATTACCTGCACCAAAGTTCTTTTCAGCGAGGCTAGTCGCCATGATGATGAGGTCGTAAGGACCACCATAAGGTTCAGCCTCGGCAGCCTCTTCACCTTTTTTAGGCTTCTTAGGTGGTTTTTGAAATTGCGCTGGTGTTTCATATAAACCATAGTCACCATCTGCTTTGACTGCTAGACCAGAGTTGGCAGCAAGCGTCCAAGGCGTTGTGGTCCATGCAAGCATGTAAACCTGACGGTCTTCGTCAGTCTCTATAATGCCTTTATCTTTTAGTGATTGGCTATCTGCTGGAAACTTTGGCCAAACGCTTGGATCGTCTACATCATCTTTATAGCCCTGCGCTACTTCGTGTGATGCCAGACTGGTGTTGTCACGTGGGCAGTGCATGGTGACTTTATAGTCTTCCTTTAGAAGGTTACGCTCCCAAAGAGATTTCATGACCCACCAGCAACTTTCGATGTAATCATTTTCGTAAGTTACGTAGGCATCTTCTAAATCAACCCAAAAGCCGATGCGCTCGGTCATCCAGTTCCAGTCTTGGATATTTGAAAAGACAGATTCTTTAGCAAGCTTGTTGAATTTAGCGATGCCGTACTCTTCGATATCTTCTTTGCCTTTAAAGCCAAGCTGCTTTTCCACAGCGATTTCCACAGGCAAACCGTGGGTGTCCCAGCCACCTTTACGACCGACTCGGTAACCTTGCATGGTCTTAAAGCGAGGGAAGAGGTCTTTGTAGCAACGGCTGATGACATGGTGAATACCAGGTTTACCGTTTGCTGTTGGTGGACCTTCGTAAAAGATGTAGTCGCCTTGAGGGGCATCTTTTTCGGTTGACTTTTGGAAGATATTTTTCTCTTTCCAACTTTCTAAAACGTCTTCTTCTATTTTGGCAAATTCTGCTTTGCCGACTTCTTTAAACATTTTTTTGTTTTACCTTTCTTTTGTTTTCAATATCAATTGAGTATCAGAATTTTTGTTTGTGTAGGATGGTGCTGTGCCCATCTTTAGGCTGTTTGTTAAAAATGGTGTGTGTAACAGCACTCTACTGGAACATTTAGGTTAAAATAGTGCATATGTTTTACAGTTTTATTTTTTTGTAAAGCCTGTCCTAGACGGGAATGTAATGTGATGGGCATAGCCCATCCTACAGATTATATGCACATTTTTAAGGCAGTTAGTCCACTACGGACTTTGCCTAATGAGGTTGGGCTATCAGTGTTTTAGGGCGTATTAGCCTACAAGCTTCATGACTACTTGTAGCTACGCCTTGATAATTCGTATATCCGTAAAAAATATATGTATAAACTTCATAAGCAATAAACCTTTAGAAATAAAATATGTGTGCATCGTAGTTACCATCATCCTAGTTACTTTGTATTGCCTTGTATCACTCCGTAAAAAATTTAAAATCAATTTCCTTAACACAACTTGTTTCAACTCGTTCAGTTGGATTGCTGATAAATGAATCTATTGTTTGATTCGCACAGTCACTGCTATCAATGATGCCGTGTCCTACATCAGGAAATTCTATGAATTGCACATTTTCAAGTGTTCGGGCAGCAAGCTTACCCCATGTTGGAGGGGTGACAGGGTCGAAGCTGCCTGCTAGGACAAGGGTGGGGATATCACTGATGACTGCTTCGTTTTCGATGGCTGGGGCAGGCTCGAGCTCCCACGCATCACAAGCTTCAAGCTGTAACCGTACACTAGTATCAAAAGCATCTCGGTAAATCTTGGGTGTTTTCTTTAAGGCCTGTGCGATGCTAGCCTCATCCTGAAAAGCAACATCTTCCTGACACTCAACCGAAAAATAAAGCCCTTCGGATAAAAAATCTCTAACAAAAAGCTCACTAAAGACAATTCGCATGAGATTAAAGACTTGTACTGCGGTAAGTTGCCCGTTTTCCATTTCTTCTGCTTTCACGAGTCCAGTCAGCAGCATGAGCGCATTAAGGATGTCGTCCTCAATCAGTTTTTCCATGCTGTAGGGGATGTAGGCAAGTGCTTCAGAAACATACAGCCCTTGGAAGTAGATACTTGCAATGTCGTCACCTGTTAAAAGGACTTCGTCAAAGATAGTGTTTAGGGGCGTGTTATCAAAGTTTTTAAGCTTTGCAAAAAAACGGCTGCGAAGTTTTGGAAAGCGTGTATTGCACTTGCTATCTCTTTCACACAACCTAAAGACATGCTCAAAAGCACGTTCAGCGTTGCTACTCAAGGTTTCTAGCCTATTCACTTGTGGTGGATAGGTTGAATCTAGCACAACACTGCGAATATGGTCAGGATGGTCTCGCATGATGGTGAGTGCCATGCGGGTGCCGTAAGACACACCGTAGAGGTTGATGCTGTCATAACCCAGAACATGGCGCAAGCGTTCGACATCGGCAGCACTTTCTTTGCTGTTGAAGGCTTGTAGCTTGATGTCTTTACTACGCAATTTACTATGCAAACGGTCGTAGCAGCGTTCGAGTAGGCGCATTGGGTCTACGCTTCTGTCGTTGCAGTTGAGGCTTGGTTTAGAGAAGCCTGTACCACGCTGGTCAATGAGCACAATGTCGTGCTTTTCGTTAAGCGGATGCTCTGACCAGAACTTGATGCGAGCGCTAGCAGAGCCACCTGGACCACCTTCGAGGTAGAAGATGGGTGTCAGCGAAGCTTCTGCATCTTTTTTTGCTTTTAGGATGACTACGCCAATATCAATAGATGGGGATTGGGGGTTGTTGTGCTCGAGCCTAGACGCCAGCACACCGCAAACCACTCCTTCTCGCCTTACGATGCCAAAAGGACAATCCTGATATTTAAAGCGAAGTAAATCATCTTGCAAGCTATCTTGCAAGCTGTCTTGCACGCTTTGCTGTTGTGTTTTAAGTGTATTGGATGATTCATCGTCAGCTTCAGTATTTGATTGTCCTACACTAAAGCTTGTTAAGGAATAGACCAATAGATAGACCAACAGAACGAATAGACAAGCGATTAGCTTGCTATTGAGTTGAATTTTGAACATCTCAAACATGACTATCCTTAAAATAAAAAAAATCCCACACATTACCAATCTTGGTAAGTGTCGGGACGCAAAAAGGCTACGTGGTACCACCCAACTTCAAAAGCTCTTCACAGAACTCTTCTTTGTAGCTACGAAACACTTGTGGGAATACACATAAGGTGTGTTTGATAGCTTTGTTGCTATGTCGTGCAACCATCGGCTACGCCTACTCAAACAAGTCTTTCGAGATATGCTTTTTCGGGCAGCGGCTCAAGGAGGATAATGTAATTCTAGGTGTTGAGCTTTCACCGTCCTCAACTCGCTATTTGTGCTGGCAATTACTTATTACTTACAAATTACACCGTGTTCCTATCACAGCCATTTTGTTCCATTTT
>CALDTA010000021.1:0-7434 GCA_937924455.1 uncultured Deinococcales bacterium | reverse complement strand
ACAAAAAAGAGATTATTAAGTACGTAGACAAAATTAAATTATATCACCTTAATAGATACTAAACCTGTACAGAACGTTGTATCCAGCAAGTTTAGGCTTAAAAATAGTTAAACATAATTTTGACTTGGTACTTAGTAGAACGTACACGTTCCACTCAGGTGTGGCAATACATAATAACTATCATCAATTGCTACCTAGCACCTAATTTGATAGCAAACTAGGTTTTGTAGGATGGCGCTGTGCCCATCATATGTTTTGCTCACTAAAAACGGTGCATAGAAAAATATCTGACTGACTCTATTACTAGCCTCTGTTACTAGCCTTTGTTACTCAAGTCGGTAAACTATTTTGCAAGCAATATAATTACCGCTTAACATGTAAAACAAGAACGCATCCAAAATCAAAATACAATTTGAATTATCCTAAGCTAAAAGCTTAGGATAAGCATTATGACAACAACTAACACCTACGATCTTGCAATTGTCGGTGGCGGCATCATCGGACTTGCCACAGCAATGACATTAGCAAAGAATAGTAACCAATCCATTGTGCTCATCGAAGCAGAAAAAACGCTAGCAAAACACCAAACAGGTAATAACAGTGGTGTGATTCACTCAGGGCTATACTACAAACCTGGCTCACTTAAAGCTATTAACTGCATTGAAGGAAGAGATGCACTGTATGCATTTTGCGATGAACACGGTGTAGCCTACGAGCGTTGTGGCAAGGTTGTAGTTGCGACAAGTCAAGATGAAATCCCAAGACTAGATGCGCTTGAAGAACGAGGCATTGCTAATGGTCTTCAACTCAAACGTTTAAACAAAGAAGAACTTAAAGAGTACGAACCACATCTGGCAGGTATCGCTGGCTTATGGATTCCCGAAACTGGCATCGTAGATTATGTTGGCGCAGCCAATACCTATGCAAAAATTGCCCAAGAAAATGATGTTGTCATCCAAACAGACACTAAGCTACTTGGCGTTACTAATTCGTCTCAAGAAATCGTTTTAAACACGTCCCAAGGTGACATTCATGCTAAGCGCTTAATCAACTGTGGTGGCTTGCAAACAGACCGCATTGCGAAACTCTGTGGTACTGACCCAGAATGTAAAATCGTGCCTTTTAGAGGTGAGTATTACGAACTCGTGCCTGAAAAAGAATATTTGGTTAAAAATCTTATTTACCCAGTACCAGACCCGCAGTTTCCATTTTTAGGTGTGCATTTTACTCGTATGGTTAAAGGTGGCATCGAAGCTGGACCAAATGCTGTACTTGCGCTAAAACGAGAAGGCTATACACACTTAGATGTTAGTTTAATCGATTTTGCTGAAACGCTCAGCTATGGTGGCTTTTGGAAACTTATTGCTAAACACTGGCGCATGGGCTCAATGGAAATGTATCGTTCTTTGAGCAAAGCTGCTTATGTCAAAACGCTTCAGGCACTAATTCCAGAACTCACTGGTGATGATGTCTACAGAGCGGGCGCAGGTGTTCGGGCACAGGCACTTGGTAAAGACGGTAAGCTGCTTGATGACTTTCATATCATTCAAGATGAAAAATTTGTCCATGTGTTGAATGCACCTTCGCCAGCAGCAACATCTTCACTGAGTATTGCTAAACATATTTCAAAGTTAGTGTTGGAAGCTTAATCATGCAGACATCTTCAAAAGTTGCACTTATTACGGGGGCTGGGAGTGGTATTGGTAGAGCTTGTGCTATTGGGTTGGCTCGAGCCAACTTCACCCTCATCCTAAACGGTCGTCGCAAAGAAACACTCGAAGAAGTATCAAAAACCATTCTAAGTGAATTTCCTACCGCAAAGACACTTATGATACCAGCAGATGTCGGCAATCCAGATTCGGTGAAAACTATGTTTGAACAAATAGTAAATGAATTTGGCAGGCTTGATCTACTCTTTAATAACGCTGGCATCTTTGGCAAAGCTATTCCACTTGAAGACTTGAGCTATGAGCAATGGCAAAGTGTCGTGGACACTAACCTAACAGGTGCATTTCTCTGCACCCAAGAAGCCTTCAAAATCATGAAAGCTCAAGACCCTATGGGTGGACGCATCATCAACAATGGTTCAATTTCCGCAAGCGCACCTAGACCAAATTCAGCACCCTATACTGCCACAAAACATGCCATGACAGGTCTTACAAAGTCAACTTCTCTTGATGGTCGTAAATACAATATTGCCTGTGGGCAAATAGATATCGGTAACGCCGCAACTAACATGACTGAAAAAATGACAACTGGCGTACCGCAAGCAGATGGTACAGTAAAAATAGAACCAACTATGGATGTCAGTCATGTGGCAGATGCTGTTGTTTCTATGGCAACTTTACCACTCGAAGCCAATGTACAATTCATGACTATTATGGCAACAAAAATGCCACTCATTGGCAGGGGGTAAACATGTTAAATCGAGGCTCGGTCATACTTCGTCCTAAAAAACCTTTTATCGATTGGGTGAGCAATTTATATGGCTCTGAAATTGCTCCAACCTCTGACGGTGAAAAAGTCATCTATCTTATTCCAAAATATGGTTCTGATTTAGAAGCCATGGATATGCTGTCAAAATCTTTCGATACTATCTTTCGCCTTGAATTAGCTGGTTGGCACACTGTAGAAAAAGACTGGCCACAAAGCAGAACGTTCAAAATGTTCCAAGATTGGTTTCATCTTGAATTACATTCTTGTTTAGAAGACATTTGTGGTTATGAACTGACTGATGATGGTTTTGAGTAACCCATAGTTTGTAAACAAAGATGACTGTTTTTTAGCTGTCTTAGTTTAACTGTATCAACTGCCTCAACTCACTGGCTTGAACCACATTAGGTGACGTCAATACACCTTGAATTGAAAGTTCATGACCTTGCGATAAATCAGTTAAGTGAAGGGTGTTTCCCATAGCGTCAAGTAAACGAGTGTCTTCGTCTAACATGATTTTCAAACTAAATTGTTCATACTGAACATAAACTTTCGGCTCATTAGAGCTATCTACATTTTTAACAATAGCAACAAAAGATGTATCAGGTATGGCTAAACATACTGGCGCACAAGCACTCATTGACACTATTAACACTATAGAGAGCACTAGAGCACTATATAGCCTTAAAGACTTAAAAATACTAAGTGACTTAAAAACACTATATAACTTTAAAACACTATACGACTTAAAAACACTGTATGACCTAAACGAGCTGAATAGCCTTAACAACTTGAATACTTGCACCCTTTTATCCTAAACATTCAAACATTAGAAATCCTAGCAACTAGCAAAATAAAGTATTTTTAAATAACCATGTAAGGCAAAAAACCCATCGTTCTGGCTTTCAATCTGTGTATATTGATTATGAGAGCTGTTTACATCAATCAGTTTTATGTAAACAGCAAAAAAAGATAATACTTATACAAGAATTCAAATGAAGGGTACTATAACAGTTCATAATGTCAACAGCAAAAAAGAAAGCCTCCAGTAAAAAAGCGCCAGCAAAAAAAGCTCTAGCAAAAAAAGCGCTAGCAAAAAAAAGCGCCACAAAACCTAAGGCAGTAAAAAAACCAAAACAATCTACTCAAGAACGTGCCATCAATTCAATTCGTGCACTTACGCTAGATGCAACCACGCAAGCTGGTTCAGGTCACCCTGGTATGCCACTCGGCTGTGCACCAATGGCTTACACGCTCTTTACAAAGGTCATGAACCACAACCCCAGCAATCCTAACTGGATTAATCGTGACCGTTTTGTTCAATCTGCTGGTCATGGTTCTATGCTTAGCTATAGTCTCTTGCACCTAACAGGCTACAAAGTGTCTATGAGTGAAATTAAAAATCATAGACAGCTAGGTTCAATTACTGCAGGTCACCCTGAAGTCGGTCACACACCAGGTGTTGAAATGACAACAGGTCCACTTGGTCAAGGTATAAGCTCTGCGGTTGGCATGGCGATTGCTGAAGCATATCTAGCAGCAAACTTCAACGTAGCTCGCCATAAGATTTTTGATCACTTTACATACGTCATTGCAGGGGACGGCTGTTTAATGGAAGGCATCTCTTCTGAAGCAAGTTCTTTAGCAGGACACTTAGGCTTAGGTAAACTTATCGTTCTTTATGATGACAATAGCATCACTATTGATGGCTCAACTGACATCACTTTTACAGAAGATACTGTCAAGCGCTACGAAGCTTACGGTTGGCATACACAAAGCGTTGCAGATGGTAATGACGTTACTGCAATTCAAAAAGCGATAAAAGCTGCACAAGGCGAAAAATCTAAGCCAAGCTTAATTGCCATCAAGACAATTATCGGTTTTGGTACTGACGTTCAGGGTACTGACGAAGCACACGGTAAAGCACTCAAGGCAGATCAAAAAGCTGAAGCAAAAGAGCGTCTTGGCATCGACTGGGCAAGCTTCAGTGTGCCTAAAGACGTAAGCAAGCACTATGGCAGTGTTAAGACTAAAGGCAAGCAAACAGAAGCTAAGTGGAATACATTATTCAAAAGCTACAAAAAGGCTGCACCTGAAAAAGCCAAGCAGCTCACACGTATCTTAGCTGGCGAAGTTCCTGAACTTGATTTGCCTGTCTTCCCTACTACAAAAAATGGTGGTACAGACGATGCCACACGCAACTGGTCCTCAAAAGCGTTAAACGTATTAGCACCACAGCTTCCTGAAATCATTGGTGGTTCTGCTGACTTAGCAGGTTCAACCAAAAATACGATTCTAAACTCTGGGCACATGCAAACTGGCAAGTTCAAAGAGCGCAACATCAACTTTGGTGTGCGTGAGCACGCTATGGGAGCCATCGCTAATGGCATCGCTTTACATGGTTTGAAACCGCAAGTAGCGACTTTCCTTATTTTTTCTGACTACTTACGTCCAAGCATCCGACTTGCAGCACTTATGAAGCAACCTGTGACCTATGTATTCACGCACGATAGTATCGGTGTAGGTGGCGACGGACCAACGCACCAACCCATCGAACAAGTAATGTCACTCAGAGCGATACCAAACTTAAATGTTATTCGCCCAGCAGATGCAAATGAGACTGTGCAAGCTTGGGCATGTGCAGTCAGTTCAAACACAAGCCCTACTGCACTTTGCCTAACGCGCCAAAAAGTTCCTACGTTAAAAGTGCCTAAAGATTCAGTCAAAAAAGGTGCTTATGTTGCAGCAGATTCAAAGGGTACGCCAAAGCTCATTTTGATTGCTACAGGTTCAGAAGTTGCACTTGCACTAGATGCCAAGGAAGCACTTGATGCTAAGGGCATTGCTACACGTGTTGTGAGTATGCCGTGTATGGAATACTTCGAAGCGCAAAATGCAGCCTATAAAGAAAAAGTGCTTCCAAGCAAAGTAAAAGCTCGTGTGGCTATAGAGGCAGGCTCGAGCCTTGGTTGGGAAAGATACGTCAGCAGCGAAGGTACAGTCTTAGGCATAGACCGCTTTGGCGAATCAGGTGAAGGTAATGCCATCTTCGAAGCTTTTGGGTTTACAGTTGAAAATATTACAAAAATCGCACAAACACTCGTCAAGTAATTAGCATCATCTAACTCATCATCTAACAAAAGTGCATCTTATGTAATTTATCGTTAACAGCACTAATACAAAGCTAATGAACATACCCCAAAGGAACGATTTTCTCATACCTTTGGGGTATGTTTTTGTATATAGCACTGCTGTATCATAAGCAGTGCATTACCTATATTTAGGCTTAGCTTGCATAAAATTATGTAAAACTATGCTACTAAAAAAGAAAAGGTTTTTATGAAAACAATAAATTTACACTTTAAACTCTCCCTACTCATCTCCAAAGCTATCACCAGCATGTGTTTACTACTTTTACTAAGTACCGTAAATGCCCAAGAGCTTGTTAAACTGCTCCCGGCAGACAGTATGCTTGCACTAGGTGCAGTCAACTTACAAGACATTGAAGATCGAGGCAGTGATTTTGTAACCGAATTTAATCGTCTCAATCTTTTTGAAGCTTTATCGGCTGTTTCAGGTGAAGAACTAAGTCAAGACGATGTTGATGCTGCCCTAGAAAGCTTTGATGCCTTTGATGCAATGGCTTTTCTTGGGCAAGAGGCATGGGTAAGTGTTAGTCCATCTGTGCAGAACTTGATTCCTGCAATTATTGCCCTTGCACGTCCAAACGAAGCTGCACTATCAGAATTAACCAACATGATTACTGAAGAAAGTTCTAGCTGTCCAACAAATGATGCAAGCTTCTACAATGTGCTTATTGAAGATATGGATAGTCCTGTCAGCAGCGTCAGTTTTGCCATAGCTGATGGCGTTGTCATTCTAAGTAATGAGGCAAGTCGTACCTGTGACATCTTAGGTGCAATGGCTGGTGGTAGCTATAACAGCATCGTAAGCAATCCACGCTATAAAGCTAGTCTTGGCAAATTAGGACAAGGTAACTTATATAGCTTTTTTGATGCATCAGTTGCAGCAAATACCTATGCACCTTTAGGCATGGGACAAGGTTTTGATGATTTAATTGCCCGTGTACAAAAAGCACTCACTACAGCAGGACTCAATGCAGGTGTCGCTCGCTTCACAGACGATGGCATAGTCAGCGAAGGCTGGCAAGTATTAGACAACTCTGGTGGTGACAAAACTATCTACAAACTTATGAGCGATGCTTCACCCCTAAGCACAAACAGCTTAAACTTTGCACCTGTTGACAGTCTAAGTTATAGCAATAGCGCAACCAACCTACGAGGCTGGTGGGCATACATTAATGAACTCGCTCAAGAAGTACCTGCCCTTGGTGGCGATCTGGACTCACTGGTTGAGATATTCCTTGGTGTTGATATTAGTAAGAGCTTATTTGGTTGGATGGGAAACAGCGTGACCAGCATCACAACAGGCATCAGCGAAGTAGTTGAACCTGGTATGCCCAGCGAGAACCTCCTTGGTGAAACTGTTTACGTGATCCAAGCAACTGACGAAGGCGCTGCTAGAGAAGGTCTAGCAACCATTTTTGATGCAGCCTCTATAGGTCTAGCAATGTTTGCTGACCCAACAGGTGGCATGGGTAATGCTTCAAGTAGTGAGCAAATGATTGCTGGGCAACGAGTCAATAGCTTTGACATCACAGATGGCGTTTCAATTCATTACACAGTTATTGGCGGACATGCAGTCATTGGCACATCACTAGACAGTATGACTGCTGCACTTGAAACCTATGCAGGCGCACCAAGCCTAGCTAGCAACCTAAACTATGCTGAACTTGTTAGTACGATGCCAGAAAACATTAAGAGTCTTGGGGTAAGTGACTTACGAGCAACAACACAAGGCTCAGCAGGACAACTAACATCACAACTTAATACAATGGCAGGACTTGGTGGCGCATCCAACTTAGATTTTGACGCTGTAGAGAGCTCGAGCGCAGCTATAACAGAATTTATGGACTTTGTA
>CALDTA010000020.1:0-6567 GCA_937924455.1 uncultured Deinococcales bacterium | reverse complement strand
CAATCCACCTCTGACCTCGCACAAATCTAATCAGAAGTGTACAGTAGTAGGGGCAGCCGCTAAATATCTGCTATCTATCTTTAGTAGCTATTTGATTGACTCAAACAAGTCATCTTTACAATGACCCCCTACAACAACCGTATTGATTCAATCAGCACCACGTATTCTTTATCATGTACTCTTTATAAAGTATTCGTTATCCACAAATTTGATTGGTTCATATGTCTTTTGATGATTTAAATTTACACCCTTCTCTTCTAGAAGTTATTGAAAAACAAGGCTACGAAACGCCTTCCCCTATCCAAGAAAAAGCTATACCTGTTGTATTAAAGGGTAAAGACGTGATGGCAGCAGCACAAACGGGTACAGGTAAAACTGATGCCTTTGGTTTACCGCTGGTACAGCGTCTTGCAGAGGGTAAGAAAGCTGGACGGAACGAGACTCGCTCTTTAATACTCACGCCAACACGTGAATTAGCTGCCCAAGTTTGTGAAAGCATCAAAGGCTATGCAACAGCTATGAACCTTAACTGTGCTGTTGTCTATGGTGGTGTGAAGATAAACCCGCAAATACTCAAACTGCGACTAGGCAATGACATTTTGGTGGCTACACCTGGGCGTTTGCTTGATTTGTATAATCAGAAGGCAATTGATTTCTCAAAACTTGAATGTCTGATATTGGATGAAGCAGATCGCATGTTGGATATGGGCTTCATTCATGACATTCGTAAAATCATTAAAGCGTTACCTGCTAATCGCCAAAACCTGATGTTCTCAGCTACTTTTTCAAAAGACATTCGCAGGTTGGCTGAGGGCATTTTGCACAATCCTGTAAATGTAGATGTGAGTCCGAGAAACTCTACTGCGGTTACTGTGAAGCAGTGGATTCACCTTGTTGACAAATCTAGAAAGTCTGAGCTTTTAGCGCACTTGATTTGGGATATGGTCTGGGACCCTGTGCTGATATTTACACGGACGAAGCACGGCGCAGACAGGTTAGTGAAGAAGCTCGAGCGCGAAAAAATTCCTTCACTGGCGATTCATGGCAATAAATCTCAAGGTGCAAGAACAAGAGCCTTAAACAGCTTTAAAACGGGTAAAATCCGTGCTTTGGTGGCTACTGACATTGCTGCCAGAGGCATTGACATCGACCAATTACCACAGGTAGTAAACTTTGATTTACCAAGCGTAGCTGAAGATTATGTTCACAGAATTGGGCGTACAGGGCGTGCAGGCATGGAAGGTCAAGCTATATCACTGGTTTGTTTGGCGGAAGAAAAGCAACTTGCAGATATTGAAAGACTGATTAACGTAAAGCTCGAGCGCATTCCCGTAGCTGGTTTTGAAACTACTGAAACAAAAGAAACCGTCGCTAAAGACAAAACAAAACAAGACGAGCAACGCCAAAAAATGCGAGAAGGACGTAAAAAAAGTAGGGAACGAAAAGCCAAAGCAGTCCAGTCTGCTCCTGCTAAACCCTCCCACAAATCTTCAGATAAATCTGCTTCAACTATGACTAAAGCTACAAAATCTGATAAAGCCAGTGGTGAGCCTACTAATCAAAGTAAGAGTAACAACAAAAACAGAAAGTTTAGTAAACAATCAAAGCAAACATCAAAGAACAGCTCTCAAAACAATTCAAAAAGAAACTCACAAAATCAAAGCAACAAGAAGCAATCAAAATCAAAGCCTAAATAAAAAAGTACCTACAGTTGTGGGGTGTAGGTACTTGGTAGGGATTTGTGTTGCTTGCGTAACTAATAGGTATAGACACAAGTCTAAGCTTTTTCAGTGTCTCCTCCATGATAGAGCTCTCTAACAAAAGGCTATGTCCTCTCTAAGGTTTCCGTTCGCAAAATAAATTACCAGAAAAATTTCTGTGCAAAAAGCTGCAAAAAATTAATGTGTTTCCCTAAGCTAATGTCGTTTAAGAAATGCCACCCTGTCACACTTAAGAGAGTTTTTTTGCGTACCCAGTTATTTGTATGGCAGTTATTTGTATGGCTAGATATTTGAGTATCTAGCTACATGCTCAAAACACCAAACACTTTTGAATCTTAAGCAAACAATAAATTAGTCATAGCTTTTTCCCTACACTATGAATCACTTATTACTTTACTCACCACATCAGCTATATACTTTTAAACTACATGCTTTAAACATTGTTTTAGATATTGCTTTCAAAGCAGCATTAAAAATCGTATCATTAGAGGTATATTCGCAAACTAGAGGATGGCAGAAGTTTAGACCTATAGAAACATATGCAATATATGCAATAACAGAAAAAGCAAGGCGGATATACCTTACAGTTTCTTCCACTGCAGTTTCTTCCACTGCGTTACAGAAACATGCACGGAACAATCATATGTGTACTCTATCCTCTAAAGTGTGGACGTACCCTATCACTAACAGAGAAATCAAAAGCCGCAACAGAAATAGTGTGTGTGCTTTATAATGAAACAAAAGAAAAGTCAGAAGGCGCTTATGCAAGAGAAGCTCAATAAACTCAACGACTATTACGAAGAAGTAAAGGCTGTTATTTTAAGCAAGCAGCACCCGATTACGGGCTTGCTCCCTGCCAGTACTGCCATCAACCAACACGGTAACTACACCGATGCTTGGGTCAGAGATAATGTCTACAGCATTTTGGCAGTCTGGGCACTAAGTCTGGCATACAAGAAAATCGACGATACAGGGAGTCGCACCTACGAGCTCGAGCAGAGTACTGTCAAGCTGATGCGTGGCTTACTGCAAGCCATGATGCAACAAAGTGCCAAGGTTGAAAACTTCAAGCACACAGGAAACCCTCTAGATGCGCTCCATGCTAAGTACGACACAGGCACAGGTGAAGTTGTCGTTGCCGATGATGCTTGGGGACACGTTCAGTTAGATGCCACTTCGCTGTTTTTGCTGATGGTGGCACAGATGACTGCATCAGGCTTGCGAGTAGTCTTCACACTTGACGAAGTGAACTTTATTCAGAACCTTGTTTACTATATCTCTCGTAGCTACCGCACTCCTGACTATGGCATTTGGGAACGTGGCAACAAAATCAACAAAGGCGAACCTGAAATCAATGCCTCCTCGGTAGCAATGTCAAAAGCTGCGCTGGAAGCACTTGTCGATTTTGACCTTTTCGGCTCGAGCTCTTCTGGTCGTGCCGTCATACACGTCTTGCCTGATGACATCGCCAGAGCAAGAACCGTGCTTGAATCCATGTTGCCAAGAGAGTCTGCCTCAAAAGAAGTTGACGCTGCGGTGCTAAGCAGCATCAGCTTTCCTGCCTTTGCCATAGACGACAAAGCACTAACTCAGCAAACCTATGACAAGATTGTAGATAGCCTAGAAGGTAGCTACGGACTAAAACGTTTCCTGCGAGATGGTCACCAAACCGAAGTCGAAGCACATGAGCGCTTGTACTACGAAGCGGAAGAGTTACAAAAATTTGAAGGCATCGAATCTGAGTGGCCTCTGTTTTACTGCTACTTGTATCTAGATGCACTTTTTAAAGAAGACAAAGAGAAAATAACGCATTATAAAACTGCCTTGGCAAATGTCTGCGTAACGCCTGAAGCGAGTAAGTACAAGCTACTGCCTGAATTGTACATTGTGCCTGAAGCATCGATTGACGCAGAACGCAAAAAGGCAGGTAGCCAAAAACGCAAGCCAAATGAAAACATACCTTTAGTCTGGGCGCAGAGCTTGTACATCATGGGTAGGCTACTGGATGACAGCCTAATTACAAAAAGCGATATTGATCCGCTACAACGCCACAAGCAAGTAGCACTCAAATTCCCACTTATACAGATTTCTCTACTGGCAGAAAACGACTTTGTCAAAAACGAATTAAGTGAACGCAGCGTCAGCTCTGAAACGGCTGAAGAGGCAGGTATCGAAGTCTTTTCTGCTAGAGCTTTCGCCAAGCTCTACCACCAACTTGGTAGCAATGAAAAGCTAAATCTTACAGGACGACCTTTACAGGGCATAGGTAGTTTAACCAGCTCACGGATTTACTACATCAATCATCAACCTGTAGTTTGCTTACCTGTGTTCTTTGATTCACAAGAATTTTATCTAGGGCTTGATACCGAGTTTTTAGTAAGTCGCTTACGTAGCGAACTAACCTATATCCATAGAAACTGGACACAGACAGGTCGCCCTACTGTTGTTCTCTATATCAGTGAAGACTTACTAGGCATGGGGCGAAAAACGCTTCTAGAGCTTATGCAAGACTTGCGGGATGGTTACTGCTTTGATGTGCCTGTTAAATTGCGCCAACTTAGGCAGCTTTTGTTAAGCTCGAGCTTTGAGCGTATGTCTTACAACGGTACACTAGCGGGTAGCGACACCAGTATCAAGCAAGTGAGTAGCAATTATTTGCGCTCGAGCCCACAAGAAAACAAGTATCAAGCTGTGACAGGGCACGACAGACTCAGCCCAGAACAAGAACTCGCCCTCGAACTTGAGTTTAATGTAGACAACTTAATCAGAAAACTTGAGACTAGCGAAAACCTAAACGAGCAAGTAGACATTCTAGAAGTCTTAGCCCACCGCTATTCAGAAGATGGTAGAGCAAATCTTGATGCCAGTATCGTTCTAAAAGTTAAAGGTCAAGAAGAAACCACAGTCAGCATAAGACAATTACTTGAAGAGTGCTATGCCAAAGCATCTACCCTACGCCTTTGGGGCGTGGTGCGTCAGAGCGCAGGTATTCTCGATAAAACAGATGCCAATCTGGTTGAAGCAGTAGTAGACATCATCAACTTACAAAAGCAAATCTTAATTGGTAAATCCTACAGTCAAGAATCACTAATTAGTCAGCCACTTGGCTTTGAAGAACTGCACCACAAGATTCATGCCTTTAGCCGTGATGATATGCGTGATGAAGTACTTACGCAGGAAATTCTGATATACCTAAGCTCACTGATTAAGTCTGAGCCAGAGCTTTTCGACGGTATGTTAACCCTGCGAGTGGGTTACTTTATATTGTTGATTACAAACCATATCGCTGAAACTGAAACCCTAAGTCAAGACAAGGCATACGAAAAGCTGATGACTTTACCGCCGTCTAAAGTACAAACCTGTTTGAAAGAAGTCATTACAGCTTTTGAAAAAATGTCTTCACTTGCCAATACCAATGAGTACATTCAAAGTAGTCAAGCAAGTAACACTCTAGATTTTTCTGGACAGGCAAAACAGATTTCACCACAAAATGATAGTTCAATGCCTGAATCAGTACCCGAAGAAGGTTGGCGACAATGGCGCAGACACATCGGCACGCTTAGCAAGCTAGACGATGACTTCCATCCAAAACTCTGGGAACTTATGCACCACTTTAAGGGGCTAGTCATTGGCGACAAACTCAAGCAAAGCAACCACATAGAGAGTGCAAGCACCTTGTCTGAGATGACTGCTGGCGAAGCTAACTTTGCCCTGCTGATTGAGCACCTACTCAACCGCATCCAAGCACCAGAATATAGACAGCTCAATATAGAAGCCATGAGTAGCCTGTCTGAATTACTTGCATCTGAGACCATGCACTTTGATGACTACCTAGTACTCGATGTTTTGATAGGTCACGCAGTACGCCTAGCCTATATCGCGAACTATCCTGAACATGAAACAGACTATCAAAACCATAAGTCGGAGGCGTGGCAGCAGTTTTATAACCTGAAGCCACAGGAAAGCTCGAGCTATTTCATCAAATCCTTCGATTTCCTGCTCAAAGAAGGTCAGCGTCTTTCCGCATAATTCTTTCTCTCCTCCCCCATTGCAAAAGAGGGAGACCGAGGGGGATTCTAGCGAAGCATCGCCTAATTTTTAACATGAGGAAGCAAAGTGAATCCCCTCTAACTCCCCTTTTTAAAAGAGGAGAACATAGGTAGATAGGTAGGACCTAGCTTTTTTCTAGGCTTTTAGAGCACTAGGATATTTCTAAGATATTTCTAGGACACTGCTAGGACACCACCTAGGACAATCACCAGCAATAATCACAACTAGAAAAATCGTAAATAATCGTCTACACTATAAGAGAGTAGATGAAATACAAATTACTGGGTACGCCAAAATTACAGGCTCCCCTTAATGCTGATAAAGGTGTCGCTAATAGTGCTGCTGAAACCAGTAAGAAAGCAAAAGCACTACAAAAAGCGCAAGACAAAACGCAGCAAAAGGGGAATAGACAAGCATCTGTAGCGTCTAGTGAAAACTGGAAGGCTATTGACTTTCCTATTACTGTGCCTGAAGCCATTCTCATCTACTTAGCTTGCTGTGCAGGAAGCGTTGAACGTGAAACGCTTGCAGAACTACTCTTTGAAAACGTTGCGCCTCACAGAAAGCTGCCGAACTTCCGTGCGAACTTAAGCAAAGTACGTACAGATTCAGAGCGCCCTTGGATTTCTGACTGCATCAAGACCAATGACAAAACGATTGAGTTATTAAGTACTTGCGATGTACTCGATTTTGAAAAGGCTATTCAAGACAAGCGGTATGAAGATGCTCTCAATCTCTACCACGGTGAGTTTTTAGCAGGCTATTCAGGCGTAGACACAGCACCAGCCTTTAAAGA
>CALDTA010000019.1:0-10310 GCA_937924455.1 uncultured Deinococcales bacterium | reverse complement strand
GTAGTTTCAGGTGTTGTATCAAGCATCCCGTATGGCACGGGTTCAAGCTCAGCAAGAACAGTTACAAATGTAGATGTCCCTGCCTATATTGGTCCTGCAACCATCGCAAACCAAACGATTGCGATACCAGTATTACCAAATACTACGCCGTATTATGCACCCAACACTACTGAAAACACTCAAGTAACTAGCGCACCTCAAACATCAACTAGCTACACAACAGTACAGACCTATTATGACTCAAATTGGGGTGACGAGTGGGATCCAAGCTATGTCAACACAACGCCATCCTCAACAGGTATTATTCCTGCAAATGCACCAGCACCTTACTACTTAAGAGTTGCTAGAGTAAAAAACAATCTTGGTTTTCCAAACGAAGCTATTAACATCCTTGAAATGGGTTTAGCGCAGTACCCTAATGATGTCTCGTTAAACAGTGAAATGACCATGATTTACACAATGTTAACGCAAGGTAACATGGGCGATTTTTGCCCAGAAGAAAGTAGCATTGCACCTGATCCAGTTACGACTGTTAGTGCAAGTGCTGATATGTGTGAAGAAGAGGTAGTTGAAGAATATCACGAGCATGACGACCATCATCATGATGACGACCATAGCCATGATGATGATCACCACCACTCACATGGCGACTATGATCATGAACATGGTCATGAACACAGCCATGAACATGATGATGATTACGGCTCTTCAGGCAGTAGCCAATATGCCAATGACCACCTTGAAAACGTTCAAATCACCACTCGCTACAATGCACCAACACGTGATGCTAGACAGCAAAACTCTAGACAGCAAAGTGCAGGACAAAATGGTCCATACCGTCTAGAGAACGAAGAAGATATGGTGAATCAAAGCTACGCAGCTCAAGTGCAAAACAGAGGGGCAACACCACAAATGTCTGCTGCTTCACCTATGGCGAACCAAAATATGGCGAACCAAAATATGGTGAACCAAAATATGGTGAATCAAAGTTATGCAGCTCAAAACCAAAACAAGCCAGCCTTCAACTCACCTATTGGCATGGCGAGTGGTACTGGTATGTATGACAGTGAAAAAGGCGGAATCGTCCGTCCCCGTTGGAATACTGATAAGTAAGCTCAAAACGTATTACTTGAAATAATGAAAGAGGGTGCATCACGCATCCTCTTTTTACTTTTCTAGACAGGGATATAGATAGTAAAGCGAATACGGTAGGCTAATAGCATGATAGATACGCATTGCCACCTCGATCACTGCAAAGACAGTGCAGCAGCACACGACCCCAGCCTCACAGCCATGATTACCATCGGCACGACCTTAGACCGTTGTAAACAAGCAATTACGCTTGCTGAAAAATATGACAATGTCTATGCAGCCGTAGGCATCCATCCAAACAATGCTGACGAAGCGAGTAACGAAAAGGTCAAGGCAGACATTGCAGAAATGGCAAAGCACCCAAAGGTTGTAGCCATAGGCGAAAGCGGTTTTGACTACTACTGGGATACAATTGATGGAGAGGTACAACACGCTAGCTTTTTGTGGCAAGCTGAATTAGCAGCATCGCTAGATAAAGCCTTGATTTTGCACGTGCGAGATAAACAAGGTCAGGAACGTGCCTCGCTAGAAACCATAAAAATGATTCAAGATGTTGGTTGGCAACGTGGCATCTTGCACTGCTGCAATGGGCATGAACAGCTTGTCGATACAGGTTTAGAACTTGGCTGGCATGTGTCGTTTGCAGGCAATTTAACCTATAAAAAAGCGGTTGAGATCCATGAAGTTGCGAAACGTGTACTACAAGACCGCATCTTAGTTGAAACTGATAGTCCTTTCCTGAGTCCAGAACCTAGACGTGGCAGACCAAATGTACCAGCAAATGTGCGTTTCACAGCTGCATTCCTTGCAAAACTTCGAGATGAGACAATCGAAGCCGTTGAGGAGTATACTGATGCAAACGCAAAAGAGGTTTATAGTTTGCCATTATGAAGGCTGAGTACTACTAGCTCAGCTTAAAGCTGACTCAAAGAGCCTCTTAAATCACCTAATGGCATAGCTAGGAGGCTTGCATGAGCACAAAAGAGAAATTTACTAAAAGTTTAAGTACACCCGATGGCATCCCTTCGGAAGGCATCGAACGAGCAAACAAAATTATGAAAGGTGGTTTGCTCTTTCGCTATGGTGAGCTAGGTAGCGAAGAATTAGATGTTGCGATGTTAGAAAAAGACTATGCAGATTACATCGGCTTGCCATACGTATGTGGTGTGAACTCTGGTGGTTGTGCGCTCTTTTTAGCACTTAAAGCTGTTGGTGTACAAACTGGCGATGCAGTGCTGGTCAATGCCTTTACACTAGCGCCCGTACCAGGTGCTATTAACCATGCAGGTGCAAAACCTGTACTGGTAGATATCGATAAAGATTACCTGATTGACCTCGAAGACTTGCGACGCAAAGCACAAAGCAGTGGCGCAAAAGTTCTGATGCTGTCGCACATGCGTGGGCATATTGCAGACATGGATAAAGTCGTTGAAATCTGCAATGAGCTAGGTCTGACTTTAGTTGAAGATTGTGCTCACACTATGGGTGCAAAATGGAATGGTCAGCACACAGGTACTTTTGGCGCAGTGGGGTGCTACAGCACACAGACCTTTAAACACATCAATTCTGGTGAAGGTGGGCTTGTTGCCACAAGTGACCCAGACATTGCTGCAAAAGTTATTTTGAATTCAGGAAGCTACATGCTCTATGAACAAAATGGTGCTAGACCAGCCAACGAAGTCTTTGATAAATGGCGAGGTACTACACCAAACTATAGTATGCGTATGTCTGCACTGGTTGCCTCTGTCCTTCGTCCACAAATCCCACTGATAGATGAGCGTGGCGTAGCTTGGAATGAGCGCTACCGCTGGTTGGAAGATGCACTTCAAGGTATTCCAAATTTGTATTTACCAAAGCGTGAAGAAAAAGAGCAGTTTGTAGCTAGTTCTCTGCAATTCACATTAACTGACTTAGATACTGAAACGATGGAAGCCTTTCAAAAAGCTTGTGATGCTAGAGGGGTTCACTTGAAGTGGTTTGGTCGAGAACAAGCTGTGGGCTTTACGAGTACACACCAAAACTGGGAATATATCGAAGAAGGTAATGCAAAGAACTTGGGCAATACAGATGAAATTATGTTTGGTCTCTTTGATATGCGGATACCGCTGTCACTGACTCAAGAAGATTGTGAATTGATTGCAGAGATTATTCGGGATGGTATGCAGGAAGTTACTGTAACTAAAGAAGTTGAGTTAACGGTTTAGTTTTGGGAAGGTGTTAGGGGAATTGCAACTGTGATGAGGACGCCACGGGGCTCGAGCCCCACAACACGCATCGACCCACCAAGTTCCTCTGCCCTCAATCGCATAGAATTTAAGCCAGTACCCTCACCTCTGTATGTACTATTCGGATCAACATCTGCAAAGCCAACACCATCATCTTGAACATTAAGATTGAGACTATGTGTCGTTGCATAAATACTTACTAAACACTCAGAAGCCTGTGCATGTTTGTGAGCATTGTGCACTGCTTCCATGATGATGCGGTACGCTGCAACTTCCACAGCAGCAGGTAAATGGTCTAAATCTCCATCAACTCTAAAAAATACTTCTAAATCCGCAGAAGAAAACTTTTCAAGTTCACGCCTTAGGGCTTCTTCTAAACCAAGTTGGTCTATTACTGATGGGTACAAGTCGTGTACCAAAGCACGAACCTCTGCAAGCGTTGTGCTCATTTTCTCTTCTAGGTTCTCTAGAATAGTTGCACCTGCTTCTGGTTTTGTGTAAAGAAGCTGCCTTGCTGTTTGTAGTTGCAAAGCAGTACTTGCAAGTGTTGGTCCTAAACCATCATGCAAATCACGCCTAATCCGTTTACGTTCTTCTTCTCGTCCTTTGATAATGAGTTCACGAGATGTCTGTAATTCTTGCGCTAGCAAATAGTTATGGGCAATCACGCTGATGTGCTGTGCAATGGTGTTGAGCAGTACCTTTTCACTACTACTAAACACTTCTCCTTCAGCTCGTCTACCCATCTTTAGAAAACCTAAGTTTTCAGATTCATACCTTAAAGGCAACATAATCAGGTCAGCTTTATCATCGCCATATTCTGCTACAGGATTATCTTCTGCACCATCTAGCCATATGCCCATGTAGGGCAGTTTCAGAACCGTTGCTGTACTTTCACAGAAGTTTTCTAAGGTGCTTTCTGTATCAACAGCATCTTCCATACCTTTTCCAAGTTCATTGATAACTTCGTAAGGCTCATCTCGTTGACCGTAGAATATTTTGTTGATGCGTTTGCGTAGGGTTTGTTGTAAGGGGTGGAACAATAGTGCAACTGTGCCAGCAGAGACTATAGATGTAAAAAAACCAAAGCGTTGGCTGAATAGCCAACTGAGTATACCAATTATGCTTATGTAGATTGTAACGACAGTAAGTGTAAGAGAGCTGTATAAAATCAATCGACGTACAAATGGATCAGTACGCCAAAGGTTATTTTGACTAAGTGAATAACAAATCATAAAGGGAAATACACAATAGGTAATAGATCTAAATAAATGTCTAAAACGATCATAAAACCAGTGAGGAACTCCAACACCAAACTCATTGCGAGGTAGCAAATTAGGGATTCCTAAAAGAAATTCAATAGTGAAATCCAATAAAGCACCAACTAGTACTACACACATTGCAATAAGAATCCATCGTGTCTGTTTTTTTAACTTAGTATCTGAAGATTTAAAATATCTATTGATTTGTGCAATTATTGGAATCGAATAACCAGCTATTGGAAGGAAATAAGTGAATGGATAATATTTATAAAAAGTTTCAACATAGACAAAACTTAAAGGAAAGCTCGGAAACATAAAAAAACAAACCAATAGTATTGTCCAAGTAACTGCAAAATAAAAACACCAACGATAAGGAAAACGACCATTCGGAAATACACATAAGAACCATACGAGCGTTATATTAGCTATTACTTTGAGGAAAGTATAGGCATATTCAAAAAGGGTAGTTGTAACTTGATCACGAAAAATATAAGACTCTGAATAGTAGGACATTATTATGCCAAAACATAACAAAACGTAAGCCGAAAGTAGTGGCATACCTCGTCCAGCGAATCTTAGAACTAACCATGCAGCACCAATAAAGTATGATATAGCTATGATTCCGTCACAAAACATTCTCCAAAAAGTAAGAGAAACTGGGTTATATATATGAGGATATACTTCAATATCCATAGCACTTATATAGGCTTCATAGCGTATGGGAATCCCCAAAATACTAGTAACTACTGAAAAAGCAAATATAGCAACCCATAGCCAAACCAATGCCTTAATGACATAGCCTTTTTTCTGCCATTCAACAAAAGTTTTTGTAAGTTGTGAATAGGCAGTCATATCAAAAAGTCTTAGCGCCCTTCCTGATACTTCGCTATCGCCTCACCACGAGTCGCTACCTGTAACTTAGACAAAATATTGCTTACATGATTTCTAACTGTCTTATCTTGAATATTGCACTTGAGGGCAATTTCTTTGTTTCGCAATCCTTGTGAAAGCAAGGTTAAAACTTCATTTTCTCTTGTTGTGAGTGAAGGAAAATATATTGACTGCTTTGGCTGAGCATTTGCAAAATAGTCAATCATTCTTTGGGCTACATCACTACCGTAAACAGCGCTTCCTGAAGCAACTAATCGAATGCTACTTAGTAAATTTTCCTGACTAAGACCTTTAAGTATGTATCCCTTTGCACCAGCTTGTAACGCTTTAAATACATTGTCATCATCATCAAACATGGTCAGCATCAAAATCTTTGCATCTGGATTGCTTGCAACTATCTCTCTGGTAGCTTGAATACCATCCGAAGGTGGCATACTCACATCCATCAAAATCACATCTGGATTCAGCCGCTCTGCAAAACTAACTACGTCTACAGCATTGTCAACTTCACCAATGAGTTCAAAACCAGCAGTTGCATCTATAAAGAGCCGTAAACCATCTCTGAAAAAACTATGGTCATCTGCAACGAGTATCCGTATTGCCTCAGAAGTACTTTGATTCATGTTGTTTCCCTACCCAAGACTTGTGGTGATAAAGCGCTTCACTAAACAGTATTTACCAGTAACCCTGTAGATATAAGCTACCTGTAAATAAGCTAAAGGGGTTTAGTTATGAAGAGCTATAGTTTCAAATAGAGGTCACTATTAACAGTTAATGTCAAAAGCTCACACCAAAATAAAAATAAGAAATATAAATCTATCTCTATTTAAGAATACACTATTTTAAACGGCATTATATTGATTTGTAATCGGATATGTCTTAATACTTTTTCACAAGCTTGTAGCTTTTTGTACAATGCCCTAGATATGACCTAGCTTGCTATGTAAATGTCCCAGATTTGTCCCAAACCATTTTAAAACTACTGAAATTCTTGATACAAAAGCAAAATCTTACAATATCCTAAAATGTCCTGAAATGTCCTAAAACTTCAATCTCAGCTAAGCCTCAAAACTAGTCTCAAGACTAGTGGCAAGACTAGCCACTTTTGCCAGTACCCCCTACCCCTCACCCGTGTTAGCCTGAATTAATAATGATTCGAGTCATAAAACATCAAAGATTAAAGTTAAAAATCGGTCTCAAAATGCAGAACATAGGTCAACATGTATAACATCTGCCTCGTTTCAGGTGATGGCATTGGCGCAGAAGTTGTACCTGCTGCTCAAAAAGTTCTAGAAGCAACAGGCTTGCCTATTGAGTTTAGTCATGCCGATGCAGGTTGGGCAGTTTTCGAAAAAGAGGGCAAGAGTGTTCCCGAAAACACCTTAGAAAAAATGCGTGCTGCTGATGCCACGCTTGCAGGGGCATTCACTAGCCCGAAGCATAAGGTTGAGGGCTTTTACAGTGCGATTCGCACCATGCGTGAAGAGCTCAATCTCTACGCAAATTTTCGCCCTGCCAAGTCTCGTCCTGTGGAGGGGTCACAAGACAACATCGACATGCTGATGATTCGGGAAAATACCGAAGGGCTATATGTTGCTGCCGAAAGACAGTACGGTGATATTGCCGTAGCAGATGCAGTAGTCAGTAAAGCAGCAAGTGAACGCATTACGAAAGTTGCTTTGCAAGAAGCACAAAAGCGCACAAAAAAACTGGCTATCATCCACAAAGCTAACGTATTACCTTTAACTTCTGGTCTATTTCTAAAAACAGCACAAGAAACTGCCAAAGCTTATCCAGACGTTGATAGCTATGATGTCATTGTTGATGCAGCTGCTATGCACTTAGTTCGTAGCCCTGAAACATTTGATGTAATGGTCACAACTAACCTCTTTGGTGATATTCTTAGTGACCTCATGGCAGGTTTGGTTGGTGGTTTAGGGCTTGCGCCTAGTGCCAATGTTGGCGATAACCATGCTGTTTTTGAACCTGTTCACGGTAGTGGACCAGACATAGCAGGTCAGGGAATTGCCAACCCAACAGCAACTATTTTGAGCGCCTGCATGATGCTCGAGCACTTAGGTGAGCACAAAACAGCCCAAATGATTGAAAGCTCACTCAACCAACTCTTGAGCCAAGGTATAGTTACGCCTGATTTATCTGGAACAGAAACAACTGATAGTTTTACAAAGGCACTTATCAACATTTTTTAAATAAATTTAGTAGTAAAATAGAAGTTATACTATGTATGTAATCAGTCAAGCCTTTAAGGCAGTACGGCACAACCCAATAGCAAGCTTGTCTACCTTCACCACAATGGTCTTATCTTTGATGGTACTGGCAGCCTTTAGCCTTTTTAGCCTAAACCTGAATCTTATGCTCCGTGAAATGCAAAGCGAGCTAGAAATGGCCGCCTTTTTATCTCGCAATGCCGATTTTTCTGCTATACATACAGAAATACAACAGTGGCCAGAAATTGCTGAAAGTCGCTATGTCAGCCCCGACGATGCGCTTGCCGAATTAACAGATCGCTATGAGTATGTTGACAAGGCAGCTTCGTTGGTTGCGAACCCTCTGCCACCAACCATCGAAATGCGTTTAAAAGACCCAAGTCAAACGACAATTGTGACCGAAAGGCTTCGACAAATTCCTTTTGTTGAAGATGTTGAAGATGGCAGCGAAGCAGTTGAAAGCTTTTTAGCCATTCGAAATGCTTTTCGCTTCGTTGGCTCAGTGCTGATTATTGTCCTTTTGGCAGCAGCACTCTTTGCCATGGTAAATACGATCCGTGTGGCTATCACGGCTAGAAAAGATGAAATTGAAGTTATGCGCTTAGTTGGTGCGACTAAAAATTTCATCCGTGCGCCATTTTTGCTAGAAGGCTTAGGCTTGGGCTTAACTAGCGGTTTACTTAGCACTATTTTGGTTGCAAGCAGCTATTCACTTATCGTGAACCGTTTAGCTGATCGCATACCTATCATTCCATTACTAAAAGATTTTGGTACGGTGGCGTCGGTGTGCCTGCTTATTTTTCTTTTAGCTTTGCTTGTAGGTCTTGTGGGTAGTGCAATTTCTGTTTCACAGTATTTAGAGGAAGCTTGACCAAAAGCTGTGCTTTTGGTCTTATAAAAGCTACGCTTTTATTACTATATGTTTTTTGTAGTAGCTAAAGTTTTAGGGATGATGGCATGTTCACTAATTTAAAAACTGTTTTTATCGTTTGTATTTTGCTGCTAGCTAGTTTTAGCTTGGCGCAAAATAATGCTACAACCAGTAATGCTACAACTAGTAACGCTACAACCCAGAGGCTCGAGCAAGAAATCGCAGCCTACGAAGCCAATTTACAGGCAACACAGCAAGAGCTTAACGAAATTGATGCAGTCCTTGGTAACTCAAACCGCAGACTTCAACAAAATATTCGTGAGCGTAATGACATCAGTGAATCCATCAGCAGTTTGCGAGAAGAACGCAGACTAACACAAGTAGAGATGGTGAATATCGAAAATGATATCGAAGCAAGTCGAATCAAATATCGAGAACTAAATCAAGACTTGGGTACGATGAATGAACGTCTTAGCCTGTTACTAGTCAGTTTGCACAAGCAACGTGTCGGACCCTATGCACGTATTCTTCTAGAATCGCAAAGTCTTTTTCGCTTTCGATTAAACAATCGCTTTTTATCAATGCTTTCAGCACAAGATGTGTTGCTATTACAAAATATAGATCAAGCACTCGATGGTGTTGAGCGTTTACAACAGGAGCTCAATGAACAAGTGCGAGCTAAAGAAGCCGTTCTAGCTAGATTGAATCAAAATGAATTGGATTTACAGGCAGCGGAAGCACAACTTGAACAACAGATTCAAACCCTTGAAGCCACACGAGAGGGACAGCTTGCTCAGCGCCGAGCCTTTATAGAAGAGCAACAGCTTATTGAAAATTTTCTTTCTACATCACGCCAGAATCTGGATACTGAGGTGACACGCCTCACACGTGAAGCAGAAGAAGCAAGACGCGCTGCCGAAGAAGCTCAGCGTGCAGCATTACAAGCTCAGGAAGAAGAACGGGCACGCATTGCTAGGGAAGCTGAAGAACGGGCTCGAGCCGCTGAAGAACGAAGACAAGCTTTTATAGAAGCTCTACCTGAAACAGCCGAACAATTCAGTGCACCTTTTACCAATCCATTGCTAGTTAGTGCCTACGGTGAAGTAGGTAATCTTGTTGAGATACGAGCACAGCAAATTAATCATTCAGTAAGTAGTGTTCTTGCAGGTAAAGTAACCGATGCTCGACTGCTAACTGCCAATTCTGGTTTTGTGGTTACTATTCAGCATACACAAAATATGTTGACTGTTTATCAAAATCTGCAAGCCCCTATCGTCAATGTCGGTGATACCGTGGAGCAAGGTACAGTGCTTGGTTACTTAGGTGGAGGCAGTCTTATTCCACAAGATATTTTGCAGTTTCGTGTAGGTATCTATCAAGACAGTGATAGGCTTGTTTGGGTTGACCCAAGTGAGCGTTTAGGGTTGCAGTAAAAGCATAAAAGCAGGTATAGCTTGAGCTAAAAAACTGCGAAGAAGACTGTAACCCCCATTCGCATCGTAATGGTGTAAGTATTATCTAATGTTTCAAGAATTTTCTCCTAAATCTAAGCAAATGCGGATACGACTATGATTCACTATAAAACTCCTGAAGGTATTTTCAACCACCGTGTTGCAGCAGTCATTATTGATGACGGTTATTTATTGCTACACAAAGGCGAAAAAGATGACTTCTGGTCTTTACCAGGTGGACGCTTAGAGCTACTAGAAGATTCAAAAACTGCGTTAGAGCGAGAGTTTCT
>CALDTA010000018.1:0-2657 GCA_937924455.1 uncultured Deinococcales bacterium | reverse complement strand
GCACACTTACTAGATGTTGCAATTCCAAAGAATCAAAATAGAAACAGATTTAGTTCATTTCGATAGACAGGTATACTACTTTTTCAATAACGGTATTGAGGGTTTAACAGCGTTTAACTGATAGCGTTCAGCTAATAGTGTTCAACAATGAATGTCTGTTCATTGTAGTAACAAAACCGTCATGAGTTTTTGATAAACTTTGAAGAAACACCACAGAACACCACAGAGAAATACTATAGAGGAATACCACAGAACACCTTTGAATATATGGATATATTTTCTATATGGCATATGTTATGTCTTGTAAGCAGTATCATCAACTGCAATATTATCTATAGTTAAGTATTTAAAACTATAATTTTTTTGATGTATACATAACAGACACAAGAATAATCACGTTGTAGCGATGCAGGTTATAGCTGTGCACGTTATAGCGAAGAGTGTGAGACTCAAGTGGAGATGCCTTGAAGTGGGAATACCTTAGCTAAGAGGATAATGCAACACAAATATTTAGAGGGTCAGGGGAGCATTTACAGACTTATATTCACATGTAATAGATGAACCAGATAACTTTTATTTAAGTATTAGTAAGCACTATAGTGAAAGAGCACTAACTTATTTTGGGGTAAAGAATGAATTTGAGATTTTTAGATTATGCCTTTAAGACCGTTCTAAATACGGTTTTAAATAGTATGAAGTTAAATAGCATAAAGTTAAACAGTAAAGTAATAAGCTTATTGGTAAGGAAGACATTATGAGTCGTAACGATGATGAGCCTGCTGTAGAAGTTATAGGAGATGAAACTGAAGCGGTAGAAGAGAGCAAGCCAAAAGCTCGCAAGCGTACAACAACTGCGAAAACAACGAAAAAGACAACAAAGACTAAAGCAAAAAAAGATGCTGAAGAAGATACAGATAGTGTAGATGCATCTGATGAAGTAGTAGAAGAAAAGAAAACAAAAACCACCCGTAAAACTAAAAAGACCGTCAAAGCTGCTGAGGAAGATGCTGCTGATGCTGCTAGCGAAGAATCTGTAGAGGCTTCTGAAGCTAGTGATGAATCTGCTGTAGAAACCACCAGAGAAGCTACTGGTGCTACTGAAGATTCAGATGATAGCGCTAGTGATTCTGACGAGGCTGAAGAGACATCTGAATCAACATCTGAATCAACAAGGACTCAATCGTCTAACAAGCGTAGAGGTAATGGGCGGGATAGTACACGAGATAGTGGACGAGATAGAGATTCAGGTGGACGTAACAAGAAACGTCGTCGTTCACGTGGCTCTCGTAAGTCAAGTGTGAGCTTTAAAGATTTACAGGAAAAAATTGTGCCTGAGCTACAGCTTCTAGCAAAAGAAGTTGGTTTAGAAGACTATCGTGAGATGAGCAAAGACGAGCTTGTGGTAGCGATTTTGGAAAAAAATGCAGAGGCTGAAAACCTAACACTAGTGCATGGCAACCTTGAAATTTCTAGTGATGGTTATGGCTTCTTGCAAAAGTCACTGATGCACGATACTACCCGTGCGGTGATTGTTTCCGCAGGACTGATTAAGCAATTTAAGCTGCGTGCAGGTGACAACATTATGGGTAAGTGCCGTCACCCTAGAGAAAATGAGCGTTATGGCACACTGATTCGTGTTGAAGCTGTTAACAATGTTGAGCCACAGCAAGCCGCCAAGCGTCCTCGTTTTGATGACTTAGTACCTACCTTTCCAGATCATAGAATTAAGCTCGAGACTACACAAAAAGAAGTCTCTGCACGTGTTATCGATCTCGTTGCGCCAATAGGTCGTGGACAGCGTGGTTTGATTGTTGCACCACCAAAAGCTGGTAAGACGACCTTGCTAAAGGCTGTTGCAAATGCGGTTGTGAACAACGCTCCAGACATCAAAGTGATTGTTCTTCTCATTGACGAGCGTCCTGAGGAAGTAACGGATTTCCGTGAGTCGGTGGCTGGTGTTGAGGTTGTTGCAAGTACTTTCGATGAGCCGCCAACCAATCACATTCGTGTAGCAGAATTTGTGCATGAACGTTCCAAGCGCATTGTAGAAGAAGGCGGAGACGTGATGATTCTTCTGGATTCGATTACACGCCTTGCCAGAGCAAACAACTTAGTGACGCCACCAACAGGCAGAACGCTTTCTGGTGGTCTTGATTCAAGTGCATTGCACTGGCCTAAACGTTTCCTTGGTGCTGCCCGTAACATTCGGGGCGGTGGTTCCTTGAGCATTTTGGCAACTGCGCTTATCGAAACAGGTTCTCGTATGGATGACGTTATCTTTGAGGAATTCAAAGGTACAGGCAACATGGAACTACATCTATCACGCAGACTTGAAGAACGTCGTATCTTCCCTGCGATTGATATTACGAAGTCAAGCACACGTCGTGAAGACTTGCTCCTTGGCGAAGATACCATGAAGAAAATGTGGTTGTTGCGTAAGGTTATCAGTGAGATGGATCCTGCGGAAGCAATGGAGATGTTGCTGGCTCGCTTGGGTAGAACGAAGTCAAATGATGAGTTCTTGTCTACACTGGGTAATAATGGGTAATAACGGATAGAACTATTTTTACTGTAATTAACAGTTCAAAATAAAGACTGTAATTTTTGAAGAGTATGATTGCTTTGTTGTTGGTCATACTCTTTTTCTTTTGCATTTT
>CALDTA010000017.1:0-5267 GCA_937924455.1 uncultured Deinococcales bacterium | reverse complement strand
ACCATAGTGTTCACGAATGGTCTCAGTCCATGCTATTGCACCATAAGCCCCAGCACTACAGCCTGTTACAAATATAGCTTCAGGTTTTTTGAATTCCTGTAGCGTCCAGTCGATGACAGCTTTTGCATTAATCGCACCACGATGATAGACCTTGTTAGCTGTACTTGGGTCTATAAAGTTGGTGTATTCAGCATCTTTATTACCAATATGAATATCACCAGTACAGTAAGGTGTAAAGACGTGATACCAGTCTTTTACAGGGTTATCTGCATTGCTGCGGTCATAAATACCACTATACTGTAAATCTGTTGGTGAGCCTCCTACCGTTTTTGTATAACTGCCAGCAGGTGAACAACTAGCATCATCCCAGCAAGCTCCACCACCTTGAAAGTCAATGACCAATTTATTTTCTGTGCCTTTATGGGCATAGTACTTATAGTCAGAGCCGTCGGCACATTTTGTATCACCTCCACCTGCAAACTCATTCCACATGTTTGCTTCTAATGTGGGTAAACCATCATCGGTCGTAGTGTTCGTAATGGTAGGGGATGTGTTACAGGCGCTGAGCACAAGTGTAAATACAAGGGCTAACACCAGTAAAGCTAGTTGCTTAAACTGCACAGTAGTACCTCCAGAAATTTTTCGCTCTAGGTACTATACATCAAATTCATTTTTTTTGAATGTAGTGTCAATCTTGATGTGTTTTCGGGTGTATCCCTCTCAAGGTTGAAAATGCAGATAGCTACGAAAAATTGTTCTCACATCGTCGCGAACACACCTTGCAGTTTTCGCACTTCGTTTGAAAAATGAATATCCATAGCTCTTGGCAACTACTTGCAACTACTCATACAGTTTTTTTGCAGGCGCTTTAAAGGCATTAAGTTTTGCAAGTAGACGGTTTGGGTCATCATCTTGAATGATCATATCTCTAAAATGTGGCTTTATAAAACCACTATCAACGGCAGTATCGATAAAGGCAAGCAGGTGCTCATAATAATTTTCGATATTGAGCAGTGCATTTGCTTTTTGGTGAATTGAAAGTTGTGTCCATGTAACCATTTCAAACATTTCATCCAAAGTACCGTAGCCACCTGGCATAGATATAAAACCATCGCTGAGTTCAGCCATACGTTCTTTACGTTCAGCCATGCTAGCAACGACTTCAAGTTGCGTTAACCCTGTATGAGCGATTTCAAGTTTTTCTAGTGCTTTGGTAATCACACCAATGACTTCACCACCAGCATCCAAGGCAGCATTGGCAACTGTACCCATTAGCCCAACTTCGCCCCCGCCATAAACTAAGGTTAAGCCTTGTTCAGCGATAGTGTGACCCATGGACTTTGCTGCATCAGTATAGATTTGTTTTGTTCCCTGACGTGCACCACAAAAAACTGTGACTGAGTTTAGTTTCATAGAGCAACTCTACGGTGTTTAGAAGAACAAAAAAAGAGGCGCTTACGATAAGCACCTCTTGAATGGTTTTTTAATGTACTAGATTATGCTTACTAATCCTTACCAGCCCTTACCAGCCTTTACCAACCGTAGTTGCCGTTGCGGTCGTAGCCATTGCTATTATAGCCGTTACCATCGTAGCCATCGCGGTCATAGCCAATACGGTTATAGCCGTAGCTGTTGTACCCTTCACGGTCATAGCCCTCACGGTCGTAGCCTATGCGGTCATAACCTTCACGATCATAACCCTCACGGTCGTAGCCTTCACGATCATAGCCTGGACGGTCATAACCTTGCGCGTCGTAGCCTTGAGCATCATATTCGCTGTATAGGCTGTCACCGCCTGAGACGCTGTGTCCTGAGCCATAAACTGCATTGCCTGTTACATGGTTGCGACCTGAAGCACGTACGTCTGGGTCGAGACCAAGATTACCAGCAGCTCTTGCACCTGATGGCGTTACGATGCCATTGTGATTTGCTGAAGTTAGCGGTTGTTCAACAACAAATGATTCGAATTCTGGACGGATATCTTGGATATCGTGGTGGTCGAGTTCAATAGCGTTGTGTGTGCTGTGTGTTGTTTCTGTACGGTGACTGTGTGCATTTGAACTACTTGAACCGCTATTTGATTTGCCTGTGTTTTGAGATGATCTAGATGGTGCTGGTGCTCTATTACTTACCTGACCTGTTTGTGCAGCAAAGCTATTATTGCCACTAAGATTATTGCCAAAGCCTTGATTACCTAACTGACCTGTTTGTGCAGCAAAGCTATTGTTGCCGTTTAGGTTATTACCAAAGCCCTGATTGCCCAAGCCCTGATTACCAAAGCCCTGATTGCCCAAGCCCTGATTGCCCAAGCCCTGATTACCAAAGCCCTGATTGCCCAAGCCCTGATTGCCTAAGCCCTGATTTTGTCCTAGTTGGTTTGAGCGGTTATTATTGAAGCCTTGCGCATCAAAGTTATTATTAAGACCGTTATTATTAAGACCTCTGCCACCCAACTGGTTTGAGTTATTTGTGCCTGGGATATTTAGTCCGCTATTATTTGATATGTTGCGTGATCCGAAACCTGAGTCGCCAGAAGCAACTTGGTCAAGACCTACTTGTTGTGGTTGTGCAAAGAATGATCCTAAACCATAGATGAGTAATGGTACTGCTAAAAGACCTGCCAACCAGAGTAAATTCATTCTGTTTTTGAACATGCTTATTCCCCCTATATAGTGCTCGTACATTTAAAGTGTATGTACAGAGAAAGTGCTGTTACACTGTCTGTACTTTTACACCGCTCGTACTTCGCTTGTGTTCTTGTGTCTAGTTAGGCACAATTAACTATGGTTGTGAGTTTAGGGGATGAGCTGTAATCTGTGCATTACCTGTGAAAAGCCATAAATTACCTAGGGTTTAGAGGTATGCATTAATTTTTGAGGTAGGAAAAAACATTAAAATTATATTCATGTAACACTGCAAATAATGCTTTAAATACATGATGAAATTTTGTGTGAGAGATACTGTATGAGAGATACTGTGTGAGATACTGTAAGAAAAAGTGGGGGAAAAGATTGAAAAGGATGATGTTAAAAACATGCTTCTTTAGTTTGGCATAAGTTCTAGCACATTATTCATTTTCAGATTCATTTCCATTGATTAGGTCAGTGTTGTCGGTAGCGTTTCTGGTAGTGTTTTCAATAGGTTGTAAATCTGTCGTGCTAATTGTTTCAAACTCATTGTTTGAAGATGTATTGGTGCTAGGACTTAACTCTGAAATTGGTGTATTAATATCAGCACTAGTACTAGTGTTACCAGTGTTAGGCGAGCTTGGAATGAGTGGTGTGGGTTCAGGTTCTACAGGTGTTACAGGTCTGAGACTATCACCTGTTTCAAGCAAGATAGAAGGTGTTTCTTCTGTTTCAGGAGATGCATTAGCATCGGTATTTAGAAGACTTGAGATAAAGGAAGTTGTGTTATGCCAAAGTCTTTCGAATGATTGCTGTGGTACAAAACGAATAAAGTAGAAAGCGAGTGCTGCTAAGCCGATTAAAAGAAAGGTTCCCCAAAGAGGAGACCGCTTTCTTCTGTTAGGTTTCTTGCTACCTTCAAAGATGCTAGCAAAACTACTACCATCCTGCATCATTTTTTTGAGGTCATCTCTATCGGTGAGTTTACAGTTTGTTGATTTGGCAAGGATTTTAGCGTCAGAAGTGAAGTAACTATTGGTTACGACCCAAGCCTTTTCACAATCCCAATGGAACTTACCTGCTACAGCGTCGCTAATGGCAGTTCGTGAGACTTTTGATTGATAGCGTTTAACCTGAACAGCGAATTTTACGCCACGTTTTTCGGCGATGACATCAACACCGAAGTCACCTGAACCTTTGATATTTTGTGTCTTGTAGCCGTGTTGTTCGAGTAATTGACCAACGAAAACCTCAAAGTCGAGACCTTTCATTTTGTCTATTTCTTTTAAAGACTTTTTGCCAATCACAAGGTGCGTCCGATTCAAAACTGGATATTTTTAGAAGTTTTTTGCTTTTTAAAAACTCCCACTTTTTCAAACTTCAGGGTGTGTCCTACTGATATTCAAACATTCTGATATTCAAACATTGAATAATCACCATTAAATGTGTAGTTTAAATGTGTAGTTGACGTTTAATGGGACACACCCCCAGTCACAAGCTTTAAATTATCATTTTGGTACAAAGTGATTCAAGAATATTTTTAGTCTTTGTTGTTGTAAGACCTAGTTGTTGTAAGACTTAAGTTGAGGTTGTTCTCCCCAACCAAGTTTTTCACGCAAAATGTCGTAGTTATTGCGTGTAGTATTTGAAATGAGCATGAAGTCTTTTGGGGCAGCTTGGATACTAAAACTTTCACCTATAGCGATATCTATGCGTTCTTGACCATCAATGATTAGGGCAATTTCGCCAGCTTTGCCTGAAACTACAAAGGTAGCTTCTGAAGAACCTTCTATGACAATAGGTCGATTAGTTAAGACATGCGGGGCAATGGGTGTGATGACAAAAGCTCGTAAACCTTGGGTGAGGATGGGTCCGCCAAGTGAGAGTGAATAAGCAGTTGAACCAACAGGGGTAGAGACTACGATGCCATCCGCACGATAGTGGGTAGCGTGTTGACCATCTACAGACATGATGATATTGAGTAGTCTAGTCATAACGCCTTGCGAGAGCATGACATCGTTCATGCCGTAGTGCTGCTCAGTTTTGCCATTTCTGGTGATACTGAGTTGAAGCATCATTTTGGGTGTCACTTCCCAAGAGGTGGGTTTTTCACCTGCTAGGTAGCTTGTTAATTCGGCAATGCTATGTTCAGCTAAGAAGCCCAGTTTGCCAAAGTTGATGCCGAGTGTAGGGATTTCTGAATTTGCTAGGCGTCTGGCAGTGGAGAGCAGCGTACCATCGCCACCAAAGCACATGACCATGTCGAGCTCGAGCCTTCCCAAATCCTTCACACCATCAACATCACTGACAACCTCTATCCCCAGTTTTTCCAAGCTAGCAACTGTCTGCTCGACAAGTTCCCTTGCCTCAGGTTTGTACTTGCTACTGGTGACTGCAACTCTATTTAAGTCATGTACAGTTTTGTCAAAGATTTTCTTCTTCTGCGCTACCATCACCTTTAATATACCCCAAAACTAAGTCAATAACCTCTTCTAAAGTGAGTTCTGAGGTATCTATGTGAATGGCATCAACGGCAGGCTCGAGCTGTTTACTATCTCGTTTATCTCGCTCGATAATCGCTTGAGTAATCTCTGCAAGCTCTGCACTGCGTTCCCCTAAGCGCCTGAGCGCACGCACTTC
>CALDTA010000016.1:0-2712 GCA_937924455.1 uncultured Deinococcales bacterium | reverse complement strand
CGCATCAACTGGTATATGCAAGCTATAGCTGTAGGACTTCCTGTAGCTTGTCTACTTTCTATAGTTAATAGCTATTTATCTTCTTTTATGGCAAGAGCGCTTAGTGCTGAGACTAGAGAGTTAGCATGAAGTCTGAGCTTGTTAAGTGTTTACTTCTGGTTACAGCCCTAGGTTGCTTTATACCAAGTTTGACAATAGGCTTTGCTAATCAGCATGTGCGCTTTGGTTCTGATTTTAGGGTAGAAGTAGATAATAGAGGCATTGGTCAAGAATCAATGATTCGGGTTATTACCGACCCCGAGAAAATGAAAGGGCAGGAACTTTCTGTTTCAGTGCAGTCTCCAGAGCGGGAAACTGTTGTGCGAACAGTTGTACCTTTTTCAGAAGATGGTATTTACGAGCTTCCAATTGTCTTTGACCAAACAGGCGAATGGGGCATGTGGATGCGCTATGGTTTGGGTTTGGAAAATTATGAGCGGATAAGGCGTTTTGAAATTGGCGATGAGGCGGAGGTTGTTCAGGCGGGCTCGAGCACATTCCGCAACTATTTTCTAAGACCCGATGTTCCTGATTATGTTCAACCTATGGGCTACGCCATTTTTGGAACACTATTACTTTGCACTTTACTCATGCTTGCAAGATTATTTTACTGGCTCAATAACAAACACCGCAACCTAACTAGCTAAAAGGACACCTATTTGATTATGTCAACTAAAGATTTTGATACTTTACAGCTACATGCTGGTCAAGAACAGCCAGATAGTGCTACAGGCTCAAGAGCTGTGCCGATTTACGCAACGAGTAGCTACGTCTTTGATAGTGCTCAACATGCAGCAGATACTTTTGCTGCCCAATCAGCAGGGACTCATGCTAATCAATATGGTCGCATGAATAACCCTACTGTGAGCGTGTTAGAAGAGCGCATTATGGCACTTGAAAAAGGTACAGCAGCCGTTGCATTTTGTTCAGGTCAAGCTGCAACCACAGCTATACTGTTTGCCTTGGCACAGCCAGATGCTCACTTTGTATTTAGTAATCAAATCTTTGGTGGCACTACCGCAGTAAACAGGAAAATCCTTGAACCTTGGGGTTGTACAGTAAACTATGTTGCGCCGAATGCAGATGATATAGCAAATGCTATTCAGGACAATACTGTAGGTGTTTGGGTAGAAACACTTTCAAACCCAAGCTGTACTGTACCCAATCTCAAAGCAATTTCTGAAGTTTGTAAAACAAAAGATGTTCCATTTATCGTTGATAATACTTGGGGCTGTGGTGGTTACATCTGTCAACCGATTGACCACGGTGCAGATATTGTCATGCACTCAACTACCAAATGGATTGGTGGACACGGCACTTTTGTAGGTGGAGCAGTTGTTGATGCAGGAACGTACAACTGGGCTAATGGCAAATTTCCAGCCTTTACCAAAAAAGATGGCAAAGGTCGCACTTACATAAGCAGGGCAAAAGATGGCAAAACTGCTTTTGCAGTTCGAGTATACGACCTTGGTTTGTTCACAATGGGTATGACCCCATCACCTTTTTCGGCTTTTCAAGCTTTGCAAGGTTTGGAGACATTATCGCTTCGTGTACAACGCTCTTGTGATACGGCTTTAGAACTTGCGAAATGGCTTGAAGCACATCCTAAAATCAAAGCCGTTCACTACGCTGGCTTGTCGTCACACCCTTGCTTTGAACATGCACAAGCCACCTTACAAAATGGCTATGGTGCAGTGTTGAGTTTTGAAACACATGATAAAGCAAGCGCATGGCAGTTTTTAGACAATACAAAAGTTATTTCACACTTAGCCAACATTGGTGATTCAAAAACAGTAGCGATTAATTGCTGGACTACTACCCATGCTAGTTTACCCGAAGAGGCTCGCTATACTGCTGGAGTGAGTCCTGAGCTCATTCGATTGAGCGTTGGTTTAGAGAGTTTAGAAGACTTAAAAGTGGATATTGAACAGGCGTTAACTTAAAGATTTTTGGGAATGTATTGGGAGTGATTCTATGACACGCACACTTAGTCACGAAACTTGGGGAGACCACACCGCACTCATTGCTCGTAGCCAACAGGCAAGCAATAACTTAGGTGTTGTAGCATTACAGTCTTGTGAACTGGCTAGTGTTGATAACCCCTTCAAATTACAATATGGTGAATCGCTTAATCATTTTTGTATGGCTTACGAAACCTATGGTGAACTAAACGCTACAGGTGACAATGCTATTTTGCTATGCCACGCCTTAACAGGTTCAGCACACGCAGCAGGACAATACGAAGATGAAAGTGTACCAGGCTGGTGGGATCCACTCATTGGTCCAGATAAACCTATTGATACAAATAAGTACTTTGTAGTTTGTAGTAATGTCTTTGGTGGCTGCTACGGCACATCAGGTCCAAGAAGCATCAACCCAGATACTGGCAAGCTGTACCGTTTGGACTTTCCTCGCTACACCATTCGTGACATGGTGGATGCTCAAAAACGCTTAATGGAATACCTGAAGATTCAACACTGGGCATCTGTTATTGGTGGCAGTATGGGTGGTATGCAAGTGATGGAGTGGGCAGCTATGTATCCAGAGCTTGTAGGGTCTATCATACCTATAGGTATAGGACCACGGCACTCTGCTTGGGCAATTGGTTTAAATGAAGTTGCACGTAGAGCGATTACCACAGACCCAACTTGGGACAATGGAAATTACCCCGAA
>CALDTA010000015.1:0-6348 GCA_937924455.1 uncultured Deinococcales bacterium | reverse complement strand
CAAGCCTTTAAAGCATCTGACTCAGTAGATAGTGGTTTTGCAACACACTGGTCAGCAGATGGTGACTTAATTGCTACTACCTGGAACCACATCCTTTGGTCTTTCGGAGGAGAGCTTTGGGACCCAGCAACAGAGCAAATTGAAGGTATTCTAAATAGCGACGCTGCGGTGAGAGCAATTGAATTCACCAATGAACTATGGAAAACTGCACCAACTGGCGCAGGTAGCTTCGGCTTCGATGAAACAGTTGGCGCACTTTGTAACGGTACTGTTGCTATGGGTGAAATCTGGTACGGCTTCGGTGGTGCATTCACAAGTACTGATAGTTGTGCTCAAGCAGATAATTTAGGCTTTGCAGTTGTACCAGGCGAAGACGAACACTTTATCAGCCTTGGTGGTATGGGTATTAGTGTAAGCAGCTACTCTGAAAATCAAGACGCTGCACTTGGCTTTATCAAGTGGTTACAGTCTGATGAAATCCAAACCCAGTGGGTAGAAGGTGGCGGATTCTCTGGTCGTGTTTCAATCTTGAATAGTGATGCTTTCTTAAATGCAGCACCATTCAACCCAGCGTTTGCAGAAGCTTTCACTAAAGTTAAAGACTTCTGGAATATCCCTGAATACAATACACTACTTGGTATTCAACAAGAGTACTTAAACCTTGCAATTACAGGTCAAATGGATGCTCAAGAAGCACTTGATGAAATTGCAGCGGAACAACAGGAAGTTCTAGACGACAGATAATAATTCTTCATTTCAGCTATTAGAACATCTTTGAATAGTAGCTATAATTAGCAAGCAAGTTACCAAGTTATCTTGAGTAAAGAACAACTATGCAATGAAATAGCGAGCTAATATGAAATAGCAAGTTGAAAGGTAACACATCTGAGGATGGTAAGAATCTTTACCATCCTCTCTCAAAATTCATACAATTGTTTACGATATAATACCAATTCCGCTTAATTCGATAATTAATTCGGAGTGTCAAAAAATCGAGGAAGCTAAGTGTGTTGCGGAATGTGGTTGAGCACCTGACGTTTCAAGCTGCTTACTTATTGATGATATTTTCGGACTCGGTATAACTACGATATAAAAGGAATATTTTTCTGTGGCAACTTCTTCAAACCGCTCTAACCTCAAACCTCGATTTTCTTGGTTTACAGATAGACGTCTTGCAAATCTATTTATTTTTCCAACCCTCATTATCTTATTTTTTGTAACGCTTTATCCACTTATCTGGTCACTGATAGTTAGCTTTGCCGATTGGTCGGTAATTAAAAATGCTGGCGAAGCCCGTGAGTATATTGGTGTAGAAAACTATTCGGAATTATTGGGCAGTAAAAAAGCATGGGAACGTTTTGTAGTAACTGGCAAAATTGTTGGTGCTTCTGTACTGATTGAGCTTGTGCTTGGTTTTGGTATTGCAATGTTGCTCAACCGTAAGTTTAGAGGTCGCAGTGTCATGATGACGCTGATGCTTATCCCTATGATGCTTTCGCCTGTGGTGGTTGCACTATTTTGGCGTTTTATGATGCAGGGAAATGGCGTGCTCAACTATTACATTCATGAAGTTATGGGGCTCGAGCCCGTCCTCTGGCTTGCGAGCCGTGCCATTATTCCTTGGTCCGTCGTCTTAGTAGATGTCTGGATGTGGACACCTTTTATGATGCTCATCTGCCTTGCAGGTCTATCCGCCATCCCGCAATATCTCTATGAAGCTGCCGATGTAGACAGAGCTAGTGGCTGGTTCAGATTCAGGCACATTACGCTACCTATGGTCATGCCTGTAGTCCTTATTGGGGTTATTTTCAGAATTATGGATGCTTACAAAATGATTGATATCATCTTTGTACTCGTTGGTGATAAAGGCGGTGCTGGTCGAGCAGCACAAACTGCTGCACTCTACGTATACGATGTTGCTTTCAAAAGCTTCGACACAGGTCTCGGCTCAGCATATGGTTACATCATGCTTATTTTCATCATTGCGCTAGCGACGCTACTGATTCGTGCAATTAACAGCACGAAGGGAGAATAATATGAACAACAATCTTAGTCTCCTACAACGTTTAGGATTTTGGCTTGTACTCAGCCTCGTCTTTATCATCTCTATGTTTCCTCTATTTTGGATTCTAACTTCTTCGTTTAAGACGAGAGCTGATGTCATCTCAACTACACCTACCTATATTCCTTTTGTTCAATACCAGCCAACTCTCGACAACTATAAATCTATCTTCATCTCCCCTATCGGCGATGCTGCTCAATCAACTGCGAGTCAAAACATAAGCGTATTTCGCAATAAACTTTTAAACAGTGTCATCATCACTGCCTTGTCAACTCTGCTTGCAGTTTTGATTGGTACTTTGACAGCTTATGCAATTTCTCGTTACAACATCATTGCCAAAGATGACCTTATGTTCTTTATTTTAAGTACACGGATGCTACCGCCAATCGTGGTACTCATTCCAATATTTGTTCTCTTTAGTAACTTAGGTCTGAAAAACAGCTACCTTGGTCTGAGCTTGCTTTACATCTCCATGAACTTACCTTTTGTAGTTTGGATTATGAAAGGCTTCTTTGACGAAATCCCTGTGGAATACGAAGAAGCCGCTATGATTGATGGTTATTCTAGACTGCAAGCTATCTATAAAATCGTTATTCCTGAAGCACTTCCAGCGATGGCAGCAACCGCAGTTTTCTCTATGATTATTTCTTGGAATGAATTTGTATTTGCCAACTTCCTCAATCGTGATGCTGCCTCAACTGTTCCACCATTTCTCAATAGCATCATCGGTGTAGGCGCTGTAGAGTGGAGTCGCTTAGCAGCAGCTTCTGTAATCTTTGTATTGCCAATCGTCATCTTTACTTTTTTAGTTCGTAATCACTTATTGCGTGGCGTAACCTTTGGGGCGGTAAGGCGCTGATGGCAACAGTTCAACTACGCAATATCGAAAAGCAATTTGCGCCAGACGCAATCGCAGTAAAAGATTTAGATTTAGACATTGCAGATGGTGAATTCTTAGTTTTACTTGGTCCAAGTGGTTGTGGTAAAACGACAACCCTACGAATGATTGCAGGATTAGAAACACAAACTCAAGGTGATATACACATCGGTAATAGACTTGTAAATGGCTTACCTGCAGGTGAACGAGATATTGCCTTTGTATTTCAGTTTTATGCACTTTATCCACATTTATCTGTTAAAGATAACGTCTCTTTTCCACTAAGAGCACAGAATATTAGTAAATCTGAAGTTGATAGTCGTGTTCAAGATGTTGCAAAAAGGTTACGCATAGAGCATCTACTCAAGAAAAAACCTAACCGCCTACCAGGTGGTGAGCAGCAACGTGTCGCACTTGCAAGAGCAATGATTCGTCAACCACAAGTTTTCTTGATGGATGAACCTCTCACCAATTTAGATGCTGAATTACGTGCAGATATGCGGGCAGAACTCAAACACCTACAACATGAGCTAGGCACTACAATGGTCTATGTAACCCATGACCAAATTGAAGCGATGAGCATGAGTCATCGCATTGCAGTTATGAATGAAGGTGTTTTACAACAAGTCGATACACCACTCAATATTTACAATAAGCCTCAGACACTCTTTGTTGCTACATTTATCGGTAGTCCACCAATGAATATTATCGAATGCGCTTTAGTAACTGAGGACAGTAACAGCTATTTAAAATCAGACAATCTCAATTACAAACTTCCCAACACTATAGATTCAACTAGTCAACAAGTTTATTTTGGTATACGTGCTGAAGATTTAAGCGTTGCGTCAGATAGTACTGCTGATATAAAGGGTGACGTTATACTCCGTGAACCTTTAGGCGATGAAACACTTTATCGTATAGATATTGGTTCACAAATCCTCAATATAAAAACATCTCCAAAAGTCAGATTAACCATTGGGGACACAATCGGACTAAACATCAACGCAACAAACATCCACCTTTTTGACAAAGAGAGTGAGCGTTCACTTCTCCACTAGAGAAATCATAATATTATGGCAAGCCTTAGCGTAAAAGAACTTAGTAAAAACTTTGGAAAGCTGCAAGCCTTGAACAATCTGAATCTAGAAGTTGAGGATGGTGAATTCTTTGTGGTCCTTGGACCAACTGCAGCAGGTAAGACTACAACTCTCAAATGCCTGACAGGTCTACTAACACCTGATGAGGGTGAAGTACATATGGATGATGAGGCTGTGCAAGCGTTATCGCCTGCTGAGCGGGATGTTGCACTTGTCTTTCAGACTTACGCCCTCTATCCTCGCAAAACTGTTTTTGAAAATATGGCCTTCCCACTTAAAGCTCGGCAGATGTCACCTGAAGACATCAAAACAAGAGTTACCGAGATTGCAGCAAAGCTGCAAATATCACCCTATCTAGACAGAAAACCAGCACAGTTATCTGGTGGTCAACAACAAAGAGTTGCACTGGGTCGAGCCATGGTTCGTGACCCTCGCATATTCTTTATGGACGAACCTTTAACCAATCTTGACTTTAAACTTCGTGCAGAAATGCGTGCAGAACTCAAGCGTCAACAACAAGAACTAGGTAAAACATTTTTCTATGTGACCAATGACCAAGTTGAAGCTATGTCTATGGCAGATAGAATAATGGTACTCAATCAAGGTGTTGTTCAACAAATCGATGTACCTGAAACAATTTATGATGATCCAGCAAATCTTTTTGTCGCTCGCTTTGTGGGAAATCCTAGAATGAATACTTTGGACTGTACTATTGACACTACAAATAACACTATTAGTGGTGAAGGTTGGCGTCTAGTTCTTCCAGAACTTGTAGAGCATTTTGCAATTAATTCCGACAACAAGCAAAGCTATATTATGGGTATTCGAGCAGAAGACATTCGTATTCATAGGCAAGCTCAAGATACTTTTTTTGCTGCTGAGATTTTTGTCACCGAACCACTTGGTGATAAAACGATTGTAGATATTAGCCTTGGAGATGTGAATTTAAAAGTGAGAGAAGAGGCAGGATTTGATTTGGCTGTGGGTAGTCAGGTGTGGCTCGAGCTAGATGCAAGCAAAATTCATCTCTTTGACAAAACTACCCACAAGAGTATTAGAAAGGCAAATAGCTGATGAAGTCATCTACCTTTTTATTTCTGGAACGCATCCTAATAGCACTCATTCTCTTAAGCATGTTTGCGATGTTCCAACCTTGGAGCAGGGATGTGTACGCCCGTGGTTTTTTAGTTCTACTATTTAGTACTTTGGCTTATATCATACTCACACACATCAATGTCAAAGAAGATTGAAAAGTAGGTTTAAACAATGATTACACACACCGTGGTTTTCAAACTAAAACACAGCATCGGTTCAACTGAAGAAGCTCTTTTCTTAAAGAAAGCAAAAGCCCTAGCTTCATTGGACACGGTCGAAAATTTCAAAATATGTGAACAAGTCAGTAGTAAAAATCCTTATACCTATGCTTTATTTATGGATTTCCAATCACAACAAGCTTTTGAAGATTACAACAATCACCCGAAACATGTAGACTTTGTCAACAATGTATGGTTGGTTGAAGTTGAAAAGTTTATGGAATTGGATTATGTGGCTTTCGATAGTTAGTAGAAGGCTACTTTACACTACCTTAACTTAAGATAAATCATCACCACTGGTGTTAGATAGTTTAAACTTAAGTATATGAATCAGTTCCAAGATAAAACAGCCATCATTACAGGTGCTGGTGAAGGCATAGGTTTGCAGATAGCTACAGATCTGGCTCGAGCTGGGGCAAACATCATCCTAAACGACCTTGACGAAGCAAAAGCTGAAACTGCTAGCAAACATCTAAAGTCTGAAGGTTTTAATTGTATAGCGGTAGCAGGCAGTGCAGCAGATGCAACTATTATCAATAGCCTAGTTAGCACCGCCATAAAGCATTACGACAAGCTAGACATTGCTGTAGCAAATGCTGGAATTACCCTCTGGAATAACTTCTTTGACTACAAAGAAGAAGACTTAACCACAGTTCTCAACTTAAATTTGGGTGGAACCTTTCTACTAGCTCAGGCTGCTGCCAAACAAATACGAAAACAAGGTACTGGAGGCAAACTCCTATTCATGTCTTCAGTAACAGGCTATCAAGCAATTGAATACCTATCAGCCTACGCCATGACCAAAGCAGCCTTACGAATGTTGGCCAAACAACTAGTCACTGAACTTGGACCTTACGGCATCAATGTAAATGCAATCGCCCCAGGCGCAACCATCACGCCACGCAATCTAGCCGATGACCCGAACTATGAACAAGTCTGGTCAGACCTTACACCAAGTAAAAAAGCAGCCACAGTTGAAGATATAGCCAATGCTGCATT
>CALDTA010000014.1:0-7679 GCA_937924455.1 uncultured Deinococcales bacterium | reverse complement strand
ATAAACAGAATTAAAGCAAGTACAGAACTTATGGATAACAAACTTGGAGGTTCCACGATTATTAGGTTATACCATGTTTGATGTCAGGGGTTTTGTTTTGCTTTGTACAAAGTCATCATAGAATCTCAATTTTGGTATAACTAGTGTTTCTGCGTAATATTGACCTATGTTAAATGAGCTAAATGAGTTCGTTCCTACTCGTTACGAAGCTCGCCGATTAACTGGCTTAGGTCAGTTAATCGTGGAAGAGCTTATAGTTGGATTTTTAAATCAGAACAGCTTATGAATTAATGAATTAAGCGGAATTGGTATTATACTAAACTGAAAGAAGAAAGTCATAATCAATCAGCAGAAAAAGTTGCCTTTAGAACCGAAGGGCACACAAATTACGAAACTTTGCTATGTTTGTGACTATGACATCCATGATTCACTTCGGTATTAGTCTCATTAGATGAGCTGAAAGTGTACAGCATATATGAATGCTAATTCAAATTTAAAGATGAAGCTGCTTTGTTGTTATTTATAGCATTATTTACTGGATTGCTACAGTAAACTCTATTCCTACCACTTGATTTAGCAGCATAGAGGTTTTCATCGCTTCGTTTTACCCAAGCTGTCCAGTCTTCGTTTTTCTGTAAGGCAGCTACACCAAGACTTACAGTAATAGGTTGGTTTTTGAGCAATTGGGCTGACTCAATACTTTGACGCAGTTCTTCGGCAACTTGCTGACCATGTTCTAAATCAGTAGCAAATAGTAACACCATAAACTCTTCGCCACCTACACGGAAAACTTTGTCTGCTTTTCTTACACGATTTTGTAGTAATTCACCTAAATTTTGCAAAACACTATCACCAGCATCATGACCATAGCTATCGTTAATTGTTTTGAAATGATCGATATCAAGGGTTATGAGCGTCATATCTAGCCCTGTACGTCGGTGATGTTCTACGGCATGTTCTAAACTTTGGTAGAGGATGGTTCGGTTAAGTAATCCTGTTAAGTTATCTGTTGCGGCTTGCAGTTCTAATTTAATTTGGTGGTTAGATAAAATATTGAAAAAAATTGCTAAAAGGATGGATGTAATCAGTAGAGTAACAGTGTAATTGATACTGTTTGTTGGACCTAAGTTAATCCAAGAAAATACTGATGCCAAGATAATAAGAGCACCATTGGCTAGGATTGCATCACGCTTTTGAAAAATAAAGTAGAAAAATAGGATTGAGGGATAGATCCAGTGATGTGTTACGTTTCCGTGATGGTGAAATCCCTGACCTAAAGCAATGAGTGATGCAATGATGAGGGAAAAATTTACTAGATTTTGTTGATACTTGTTCTTAAAAGAAACTGACCATACTCGATAAGTGATAAGCATTACGATAACTACAATAGACATAGCGTGCCAATAATCTGCTTGGGTTAGCATATATACTATTGCAGATACTGCAATTATTAGTGCTATAGGAGTAAGCCCCAGAAAAGAATTTTTCAGTAGCTGTGTTGAACGATAACTGTTGTTAGATTTTAGGATTGTATTAAGCATGGCAAAAATCTATAACAACCTGCTGGTATGACTGTGTATAGCGTATTAAGACACAGTTGAGGCTTAAAGTTAAAGCACTTAGCTTTCTAAAAGGACGGTTTACCAGATTCCGTGTATCGACTTGTGTAAATCTTGACTTAATCATTTTGACTTGAACCAATACACACGCAATCGGAAACCTTCTCTAAAAGCATGTAGTAGCTGGAATAGATGTTTCCTTTCAATATTAAACTGTGTCATTGTATACAATTATATATCAATACATTCTTACGTCCTCTCTTCGTAAGCTATAGAGAGAGTAGATTTGGCAGCAATAAAAAACGCCCAAGCAGTTCACTTGGGCGTTCAAAATTTCTAGGAACTAAATTCTTAAAATCTTAAGCAGATTCGTCAGAGCCTTCTTCTGTAGTTGCTCCACCTTCACCCGCTTCTTCCGCAGGCTTCTTACCTTCACGGAAAGCAGCAGTAAGAAGTGCAGCAGCTTCCGCAGCATCAACTGCATTTGCAGGATCAACTGGCTCTTCTTCTTTTGCTTCTACTTTAGTAGCTGGTGTTGGTTCTGGCGCAGCTTCAGCAACCGCTTCTGGTGCAGATGCTTCAGCAGTAGCTTCTGGTGCTGGTGTTTCCACTACAGCTTCAGGTGCAGCAGCTTCTGTTTTTGCTTCAGCTTCAGGAGCTTCTTCTGCGGGTTGGTCACTAAGACCGAACTGTGCGAAGAGATCAGCATAAACATCACCAAGCTTGGTTGACTTCGAACCACTTTCAGCAGCAGCATAGCTGTAATCGTAGTCGATGCCTCCACCACGGCGACCGCCACGGCGACCTTTGCCTTTTTTACCGCCCCCGCCACCAGAGTACTGGTTAGCTGGACGATCTTCAACTGCTGGTGGTACATATGGCAATGTACGCTTGCGTGAAAGGCTTGCACGTTGCTCTACAGGATCGATGTTAAGAACGACTGCGTCAATCTCATCACCTTTTTTGAACTCATCAGCGATATTTTCAACACGCTCATGAGACAGCTCACTGACGTGAATAAGACCTTCAATGCCCTCTTCGATTTCGATGAATACACCGAAATCAGTAAGACCAGTGATTTTACCGCTGACTTCTGTGCCAACTGGGTAACGATCTGGCAAGCTGCTCCATGGATCAGGCTTAGTTTGACGAAGACCAAGTGAAACACGCTTGTCTTCTAGGTCAATTTTCAGCACCATAGCTTCAACTTCGTCGCCAACTTCCAGTACTTCTTTTGGATGGCGAACACGCTTAGTCCAGCTCATTTCACTAACGTGGATGAGACCTTCTAGACCAGGCTCGAGCTCAATAAATGCACCAAATGGTGTTAGGTTAGTAACGCGACCACTGACTTTCTCACCGATGACGTAAGTGCTAAGCACATTTTCCCATGGGTCAGAAACAAGTTTCTTCATAGAAAGGTTAATGCGCTCATTCTCGATATCCATGTTCAGAACTTCAGCTTTAACAACTTGACCTAGCTCAAGAACTTCTTTTGGATGGTTAAAACGCTGGTAGCCGATTTCTGAACGGTGAACTAGACCGTCAACGCCACCAAGGTTTACGAATGCACCGAAGTCTGTGATTTCAACAACTTCACCTTCGAGTATTGCGCCTGGCTCGAGCTTCTTAAGTGTCTCTGCTTTGACTTCTGCAACGTCTTCTTCGACGATTGAACGACGAGAAATGATGATGCGGTTACGCTTGCGGTTCAGTTCTATGATGCGAACTTTGACACGCTTACCAACGTATGGGTCAAGGTCAACAACACGGCGAACATCGACTTGGCTCGCAGGTAAGAAAGCACGCACACCTAAGTTTGCGACAAGACCACCACGAACACGTTCAATGATTTCAACCTCTACAGGCTTTTCTTCATCGTAGATGTGCTGGAGAAGACCCCATGCACGCTCTTGGTCAGCACGCTTTTTAGAAAGAATGATGGTGTTGTTAGGGATGTCTGAACGAACAACATAGACCTGAACTTCATCGCCTGATTTGAAGTACTTTGCAGCATCTTCTTGGCTAACTTCTTGTTCAAAAAGCTGGTTGTAAGGAATAGTACCTTCAATTTTTGCGCCAACATCGACAATGATGCCTTGTTGACCCAACATGATGATAGTGCCTTTGGTCGTCATGCCTCTATGAATTGGGCGTTGCTTAAGGTGCTCTTCACCTTCACCAGCAAGCGCTTCTTCCATAGTCATTTCTGGTTCTGAACTTGCAGCAGCAGTCGTTGGTGTAGGTGGTGTAGCTTCTACAGCAGCAAATTCTTCTGCGGCAGTATCGACTGGTGTCCCTGAAGCTTGTTCGCTAGTAACTTCTGAAACAACCTCTGAGCTATTGCTACCCTGCGCAACAGCTTCAGATGGAGCCTGTTCGGTACTTATGTTTTCGGTTTGGTCGGCGGCTGTGATTGGGTTATCGTCAGCCTGGCTATGATTTTCATCCATAGGATAAACTTGTCCTCCAGTAAACTTGGTAATAGCTATAGTATCCGAAATTACATAGCCATTACAAGTCTAAAAGAGTCCCGAAACAGGGTGATTACAAAGTTCAAAGTCTATACAAAGAGACTTAAGAGATAGTCATCATCCCAACCAGCACGCTTGCGCTTCACTTTAATACTATGCTTTGACGAGGTATCAAGTTTTAGCAAGTTTAAAGCGAGATGGCGTAAAGTAACCCAATTAGCTTGACCATGTCCAAGATGAACGGTACTAATATCATCGTCAAAGGTTGTATCAAGTACCCAATGAAGATTATTTTCTATGGACCAATGCGAACGAATGGCATGTGCAGCACGTTTAGCGTCACAAGCTAAACTAGAAATATAATAGCGTTTCTGAATGGTTGTTTTACCTTTAGATATTCTTGTTGATTCAACACAGGTAAGTGCTTGTAAATCTCTCCATGCAGCAACAGTCTGACGTTCAAGAGTGGATAAATCAGAAATAGTCCAATATTTTCGATGTTCCTCACGACCATGTGCTTTATCAACACTTTCAAAATAATCGTGGTCTATGTGTTCCCAACCAACTGTTTGTGCATGTTCAAAGAGCCATTGCGTATCTTCATAAAGTTTGGGATGATTTGCTTTTAATGCCAGCATGTAATCACCACCATGTTCTCGAATAGCCCAAGCTACTTGTGTTTGTGTTCCCAAGGCATCTGTCGTTACAACTGCTCCAGATATATCAACACTTTCTATCAGCATAGGTAAAGCTGTGATTTCATTACTATGCTTATCAACTTGTTGTTGACCTAGCACTATGCCATGTTGACTCGACCAGACACTTACAGTGTGTAAGGCTTTAACATCCTCAGTACGACTGGCACACGATGTTTTTCCATCAAAGGCTAAAACTTCATCCTTTGTCTTTTCATCTTCTGGCAAGTCTGGTAAATCTAATGCTTGCACCCATCGTTTAAATCGTCCTTGCCATATCTCTGGTTCTAACAGTCCAAACACTCGCCTAAATGTTGCGTGTGATGGTATCCCAAAAGGTAAAGCTAAAAAACTCCCTAACCACTCCTTTTTAGATTCACCATATGCTTCTATTTCTCGATAATCATTACAATCACATATCACTGCAAATATTGCTATGCATATGATGTCTTCAAGTAAATGTCTTTTACCTTGCTCACTTCTTGGATCTTCTATGTTACTGAAGTGTTTGACTAATTCTTCGCCTTTTGCTGATATCATTCACCTATTGTATAGACCTGCCGACTTTGTAATCGCCCTGAGTCCCGAAAAAGCCGAATTAACGCCTTTACAGCAGAATCTTTAAGCCTTGTTGTCATTAGCCTCAAGAGAGTTTTGCAGTAAAGCAAGAAATTTTGACTCTCTGGGAGCTATTTTTATGGTAGTTGAACCTTTAGTGAAGATGGTTTAACTACCGCTTAAATTCTATGTGTCTTAGTTTACCATAGGTGATGGAAAATGCAACTCTTATCACTTTTGATATAGCATCTGGCTGTTGATTAATAAGGCTTCCCGCAAACTAGATGCCATTTTTAGTTTGGTAAAAATGGCACAAACTACAGTTTACCTTTGATTATTAGGTTCAACTTTTGAAGTAGGTACAGTACTTAAATGAGCTTTTGTGCTTTGAGAAAGACTGTATCGAGCTGTGCATTTGGTAGCTTATGAAGTTTTTGGATGTCTAAATCTGGATGTTCAAAGCTTTCTGGATAGGGTGTAATGACAGCTAGGTGACTATCTCTTGGCAGTGCATTGATTAAGTTTTGGTAAAGAGCTAAGGCCGCGTCTTTATCACCTAATCGTTCACCATAGGGTGGATTGACGACAATCAAAGGTGACTTTGCTGCTGAAAAGGCGTCAACAGTTGTTTTGTCTGAGCTTAAATCGAGCTGTCGAAGATTCAAATCTTCGATGTTTGCCTGAAAAAAAGTTATGTCTTTGTCCACTGTTGCAGTTTCAGCATTCTCTTGCGCTTTGTCTAGCACATCTACATCGATATCTGATGCAATCAGTTTAATAGCTGATTCAGAAAGACTTTGTTCTAAAGCGGTGTTTTGCAAGCGTTGCCAGCGACTTTCTTGAAAGAAGGGGCTTGCTTCAAAAGCAAAGTTTCGTTTTGTGACGGCAGGGAGTGGAAGCTTTCTAGCCAAGCTTGCTGCTTCTATCATAATTGTTCCTGCCCCACACATGGGGTCGTAGATAAGATCGTGCTCTTGCCAATCACTGAGCATAAGCAGGGCAGCAGCAAGGCTTTCCCGAATTGGTGCTTTACCTTGAGCAACTCGGTAGCCTCGCTTGTGAAGGTGAGTGCCACTGGTGTTTAAGCTAAGGTGACAGCGGTCTTGATAAAGACGTATTTGAAAATCAATATTTGTACCTGAAGTGTTCGTGCCTGAAGTGTTCGTGCCTGAATTGACAACTGGTTTACGACCAAGTGGTTCCATTCTGGCAAGGATGGCATCGTGAATGATGTTTTGAAGTTGTTCGTGATGGTTGAGTTTAGAACTCCTTGCAGTACTGTGTAGCCTGAATTCATCAGAAAAACCAAGGTAATGTTCCCAAGGGATTTTACGAGCTTTGTTGTAGAGCATCGGTGGGTTTTGTGCTAAAAAACTGTCAATGCGTAAAAGGATACGGTGAGCAATGCGAAGATTTAGATTAGTGTGATAAAGAAGCTCAAGTGGACCAGTAAAACTTACGCCGCCATGTTCAATGTCTATGGTTTCGATAAGTTTTGTTTCAAGACTGTCATTAAGCGCGTCTAATTCAGCTTTACACAAGTTTTCTAAGCCAGGAATGCAGACGGCAAAAAATTCATGGGTGCTTTTCATGAAATGGCGTTTAAGTCGTCTTTGTAAACCTCGTTCGGTTAAAGGTTGTTGTTTTTCTGGTGTTTGATGTTTAGGTGGTTGAGGTGTTGTTGATTCAGGCATTTTGGTAGTTACTCACAGAAGTTGAGATATATTTGATTCGCTATCATACAATTAGCTAGCTTATTTGATGTTGGGCATTGATGATGTTGGGGATAGTAGTAGGTGAGTTACCTAACGCACCTGACGCTTCTATATATATTTTCGGACACGGTATAAACTCTAAAAAGCTTATGGCTACAGAACAGTATGGCTAGTTCAGAGTATTCACCCTGTCTGGTTTCATTTAGATTTTCACTTGTTAAAACACTAGCTGCTAGACTCTTTTTCATAACCGCTATTAGTATATAAAAACTTGACACAACTACACTCAAGTTTTAGACTATCATATGTGAAGATTTCTGTGAATCGGTTAATTGTAAAAACATTATAAAAACTAAAAACATAGTGGGTGCGTCCGAAATATTGGGGATATATAAGGAAATATCAACATTTAAGATGTTTTTGTAGCAATTTGTAGCAAAGCGTAATCAACAAAGCGTAATGCACAAAGCTATGACTTAGGCGCATATTTAGAAATGTAGGTGCGTAACTTTTTGTAAGTTCATTTATAAACTCTATTAGCACCTATAATAATATGTATACACATCAGATATTCAATATATGTTTTTACCCGCAATATGCGGACACACCCAAACACAGTTAAACTTCATTCTATATTTACAATGCAACTATATAAAAATCATCTGATTGATAAGAAAA
>CALDTA010000013.1:0-4098 GCA_937924455.1 uncultured Deinococcales bacterium | reverse complement strand
CTTTACTGCTAAGCTAGGTTTACTCATCATTGCGCTCTATGTGTTAGTGGGGCTGTTTGGACCAATGATTTCGCCTTACACACAGTCAGAAATTGTTGGCAGTGTTTGGGAACCAACTCGCTTTCAATTACGTTTTGGTGCGCTTGATGACAGTCTTAAAGAAAACGTTGTTTTTGGCATTCCAAATGTCATTCACTTTCTTGGTGGCATGTCAGAGTTCTTTTTTGGCACAGATAACCTAGGTCGCGATCTGCTTAGCCGTATTATTTATGGCACACGTCTAACGATATTTGTAGCACTTGCGGCTTCTGTTATCTCATTCTTATGGGGTATTTTTACAGGTTTCCTAGCTGCTGTAAGTGGTGGTTGGGTTGACCAGATTCTAAGTCGTTGGGTTGACATGTTGATTGCATTTCCAACCCTTATTTTTGCACTCGTTGTTTTGAGTATGGTTCCTATCAATATGACCACCTTGATTCTGGTAATGGCTACCTTGGATTCAACCCGTGTATTTAGGATATCTAGAGCAATTGCTCAAGATACAGGTGTCATGGATTTTGTAGAAGCAGCACGTTTACGTGGTGAAAATACACTCTGGATTATCTTCCGTGAAATTTTGCCAAATACATTGACTCCATTGATTGCAGAATTTGGACTTCGTTTTTCCTTCCATATTCTTTTCTTAAGTTCACTAAGCTTCTTAGGTTTAGGTATTCAACCACCAAATGCTGATTGGGGTGGCATGGTACGAGAAAATAGTGCAGGCATATCTTTTGGTCTAACGGCTGCGCTTGTACCTGCAATGGCTATTGCGATACTAACTGTTAGCGTAAATTTTGTAGTTGACTGGGTTCTTGACCGTACATCTAGTTTAAGAAGTGACACTTAAGGAGCGCCTGAACTTATGAATTCTACAGACTCTAAACAACTACTAGAAGCAAAAGACTTAGTCGTAACTGCAAAAATTCAGCGTGAAGGTCAACCTGATGAAATCTTAACGATTGTAGATGGTGTTTCTTTTACGCTTGAAAAAGGTAAAGTTCTTGGGCTCATCGGTGAATCTGGTGCAGGAAAATCAACCATTGGTTTGGCTGGTTTAGCCTATGGTAAGGCTGGTTGTAAAATCACTGGTGGAGAGATGATTTTGCACAATAGTGAAGGTGTCGGCGAAAACATTGTAGACTATGCGCCAAAAGAAATGCGTGTACTACGAGGTGGGCGTGTATCCTATGTAGCACAGTCTGCTGCTGCTGCATTTAACCCAGCACACAAGTTAAACGATCAAATTATCGAAACTGCTATTAAGAGTGGTGCTAGTAGTAAAGCTGATGCACTTAAGTATGCAACCTTGCTTTATAACAAGCTAGGTTTGCCTGAGCCTGAACGGTTTGGGTTTCGCTATCCACACCAAGTTTCGGGTGGACAGCTTCAACGTGCAATGACTGCTATGGCACTGGCGAGTAAGCCAGACTTGATTGTGTTTGATGAACCAACAACTGCACTTGATGTAACAACTCAGATTGATGTGCTTGCAGCAATCAAGGATGCTATTCGCGACTTTGGTACTGCTGCGCTCTATATTTCACATGACTTGGCTGTAGTTGCACAGGTTTCTGACCATATCATGGTGTTACGTCATGGCAAGATGGTTGAATATGGAGAGACAGAGCAAATCATTACTCGTCCGCAAGAACAATACACCTCTGAGCTGGTTTCTGTACGAAGTATCTTTAAAGAAGAAAAGCCTCGGACCGAAGAGCAACCTTTACTTGTTGTCGATAATGTAACAGCAAGTTATGACGGTAAAGCCATTGTTGTTAAAGATGTGACTATGGAAATTGAAAAAGGTCATACACTTGCGGTGGTTGGTGAATCTGGTAGTGGTAAGTCCACAACGGCTAGGATTATCACTGGGCTTTTACCACCGATGAAGGGGCAAATTCTCTTTGAAGGTAAAGCGTTGCCTGGCAAGATGCGTGACCGTTCTAAGGAACAGCTCAGGGAAATCCAAATGATTTTCCAAATGCCAGATACAGCCATGAATCCACGTCAAACCATTGAAAATATTATCGGTAGACCATTGACCTTTTACCATGGTTTAACAGGTAAGGCACGTCGAGATAAAGTAGCGTCGTTGCTTGAAGAAATCGAAATGGGTACAGAGTTTATGCGACGTTTCCCAGCAGAGCTTTCTGGTGGGCAAAAGCAGCGTGTTTGTATCGCAAGGGCTCTTGCAGCAGAACCTAAGATGATTATTTGTGATGAGGTTACTTCAGCACTTGATCCACTTGTTGCCGATGAAATTCTTAAACTGCTTATGCGTATTCAAGAAAATACAGATATGTCATATTTGTTTATCACACATGATATTGCAACCGTTCGTGCTATTTCTGATTCAATTGCTGTTATGTTTCAAGGTGAGATTGATACGGTCGGTCAGAAGAGTGAAGTTCTTGCACCACCGCATAGTGATTACACCGATTTGTTACTTTCATCGGTACCTGAGATGCGTGTAGGTTGGCTGGAAGAAGCGATTTCTGGACGTCGTATGGAGTCTGCTGGTAACTAAGCTTTAAAGAATATTAGTAAATATAACGGAAACACTATTGGTCTGTACTTCCCGGTAGTGTTTCTTTTTTTAGCACCTTTTTTCAAAATGTAATAATGCTTAGAAGTTATCTTGTTGTTAGTGATTGATATGTTTCCTGCTAAAGCCTTTTATTTCTTTTACTTTGCTGCCTTTGCTGCGCTTGTACCTTTTCTAGTTCTATATTATGAACAACTAGGATTTACAGGACAGCAAATTGGAATTTTGAGTGCCATTGCCCCATTGATGATGCTTGTAAGCGCTCCGCTTTGGGGAATAATTGCAGATGTTACAAAGCGCTATAAACTTGTTTTGATATGCCTAATAGCCTTAGCTATTGTTTTTGGTCTGATTCTTGCTATTGGTAAAACTTTCCCAGCCCTTGTCATACTCTTTTCTGTTTTTGCTTTTTTTGTTTCTCCCATTGTGCCTTTGGGTGATACAGCCGTGATGGCTTTTTTGGGTGACCAAAAGTCTGACTATGGCAGGCTTCGAGTTTGGGGTGCAGTAGGTTGGGGTTTGAGTGCGCCAATTGCGGGTATTTTTAGTGAACGCTTTGGAATTACTTGGGCATTTTATATCTATGCTTTGTTGATGTTGAGCTGCATGTTTAGTAGTTTTCGTTTGTCATTTGAGTTACCAGTATTAGAGGATGAGGATTCTATTGGAGAGCAGGGGAGAGGCTCGAGCCTCCTTTATTTCCTTACACCAAATTGGCTCTTTTTCTTGTGCGCTGTTTTTATATCAGGCATAGGCTTAGCCATTAGTGGCAGTTTTGTATATTTACGTCTTTCAGAACTGCAAGCCGCAGGGCTTTTAGTTGGCTTGGCATTGACTATGGCAACCTTGAGTGAATTACCGTTGACCTTTTATGGCAAACAACTACTTGAACGATTCTCGACTTTACAATTAGTGTTTACAGCGCTTGTTTTTGTAGGTTTAAGGCTTATCTTTTATAGTATGGCAACTGCTTCTTTTCAAGTTTTACTTATCCAACTATTACATGGTTTTTGTTTTTCAATCCTTTGGATAGCAGGCATAGCCTATGCAGATGCTCATGCACCAGAAGGCAAAAAGGCTACGGCACAAGGTCTTTTTAGTGCAGTTCTTTTTGGCTTAGGAAGTGCTGCGGGTGGTTTGCTTGGTGGTTACTTTTACGATAGCCTTGGTTCGGTTCAAATGTTTCGTTTGTTTGGTGTTGGTATTTTGGCTTTAGGGTTTTTGCTAATATTGATTAATGCCGTGAGAAATCGACGACTGAATGTGACATAAGATGAGGTAGGAAAACGAGTTCATGACGTAGTTTTCTTTTGAAAGTTATTGCAAAATATTATAGTTGAGCTTTTCGTAAAATATATATTAGCCACTGTTAGAATTTTGGAATCGGATGTCTAAACTTGCACTTGCCAAAACATGATTTTCGCTAAGCTATTGCTTCACAATGTGGACTAAACTAAGCCTAGATTAGGGTAATCCTAGTTGCACTATCCCAAATGCAATTGTTTGCGATT
>CALDTA010000012.1:0-12592 GCA_937924455.1 uncultured Deinococcales bacterium | reverse complement strand
GGCGCAACTGTAACCACTGCTAAGGTTTCGAAGGCGACTAAAGTCAAGATAAGTAAAATACCTATGGTTAAGGTTCGATGTTTAGCATCAAATACGCTTGACTTAGTTTGGTCTTTAGTCTTGTCTGTAGTCTGGTTTATGCTTTTGCTCATGGTTTCCGACGCTATCATGCTAAGCCTCCTATTGCAATAAATCGTAATAAAGTTTAGCAATAGAAGAGATAGTTGCTGTACGACTTCGGTCTGATATATGAAGAAAATTGTTGCTAAAGGCTAATACAGCCACAACTGATACTAAAAGGGTATGTTTTGGACGCTAAACGCTAAAAAGCTTATGGCTACAGAATAGTATAGCTAATTAAGAGTAGTCACCCTTAGAGTTTCACTTGTTAAAGCACTAATTCAAATCATCTAAGAACTGCTACACTTTAATCATGCGCTCTGACCCTTCAAACTCACCAGAACGTAGGCGACTTATCTGCCGTGTTGAGAGCAGCCCTTTCAAGCATCATCCGCAATATAGCGGTAGTGAAAACACCTTTCACCGACTTGATTTAGCGATTATAGGTACAGTGGTTCGTTTGTCAGGTACAACCTATAAAGACAATAAAATCCATTATCATCATGGGACAGATCATCTTACGATTGAAGATGCATTAGATGAGCTAGCAACTATGCCATTAGAGCAAGTTCCTAGTCGGCTTTATCAGGTATTTATGGATAAGATAAACCGTATTTTTGATGAGCCTATAAGTTAACTAAGTGTGTAGATAAAGTTCAATTACATCAAGTAAGTTCAAACTAAACCTGTATAGGACGTCATACCTCCAGTATTTTAGGTGCTAAGATAGTTAGACTTATTTGTGACTTGGTATTTAGATCCTATAACTAGAAATTAAACTAAGCAACGTCTTGCATGTCTAAAATACTAACAATGCTGTTTGGTGTTGGTAGGTCTAATGCTTGTGGTTTTAGTGTTTGTGATGCAAACCTTCCCACAAACAAACCAAGGAAAAATAGTACAGAGCATATCAGTATGAGCCGTACAATGCGTATAACTGTTGCTGTTGATGACTTTTTATCTTTATCTTGCATAGACTTTTTCTCCTCTTTATTTTCTCGTACACTTCATGTATTGCGTGTTAGCTGATATTTGATAGGTCAATTGCGATATCTCAGTTGCAAAATTTTCTTCACCTTTGACTTCACTTTTGACATTTGTTTCTCCTTTTTCAGTATACATCAGAATATTTCAAATTTTGGTTGAATTCTAGGTTATAGGTTATAGGTTAACCCCTATAGGAGCATCCTCCCTCGAAGCTTGAAAGAAGGTTGGGGTGAACACTTCTTATTTCAGAATAGGTCTATTGTGTATTTAGGAGTGAAATCGTCTAAAAAGTATCCAGAACTTTATGCTTTAATGTAGGTACAAACTATATTGATTTTATAACTTCAGGAGAACCGTGTCGAACGATAACACTAGAGAAAACATTGCTTGGATGAACGAATTAAGCGCCGAAATGGAAGAAAGGCGTAAAAAAATAGAACGCGGTGGGGGAGATAGCCGTGTTCGAAAGCAACATGCAGCAGGGAAACTAACTGCACGTGAACGTATCAAAGAATTACTTGATGCTGATACCTTTGTTGAAATGAGCGTCTTTACTGAGCACATGGGCGGCGAAATGATGCAAGGTATCGATGCGCCAGGTGAAGGTGTGGTTACAGGCTATGGTCTTGTTAATGGTCGAAAAGTTTTTGTATTTTCACAAGACTTTACCGTTTTAGGTGGCTCACTTGGCAAAATGAATGCTCAAAAAATCACTAAGGTGATGGATTTGGCTGCCAAAACAGGTGCGCCCATCGTTGGTCTGAATGATTCGGCAGGTGCAAGAATCCAAGAAGGTGTAGATTCACTCTCTGGTTATGGTGAGGTCTTTTACCGTAATGCTGTCTATTCAGGCGTGATGCCGCAAATAAGTGCCATTATGGGACCTTGTGCTGGTGGTGCGGTTTACAGCCCTGCCATGACTGACTTTGTGCTAATGACAAAGGGAACAAGCTTTATGTTTATTACTGGACCAGAAGTCATTAAATCGGTTACGAAAGAAGATGTGAGCTTCGAGCAACTTGGCGGGGCAGATGTTCACAACCGTAAATCTGGCGTGGCACATCTTGAAGGTGAAGACGATAAAGATACCTTGAAGAAAGTCCGTGAGTTGTTGAGCTACATGCCACAATCTGCATTAGGTAAGCCTCCTGTTAAAGACACTGATGACCCAATCGATAGGGAAGTGCCACAGGTTATGCAAATCGTTCATCCTGATCAGCGCAAACCTTACCCAATGGTGGATGTTATCAAAGCGATTGTGGATGACCACGAGTTTTTTGAGATTCAACCAAACTTTGCAAAAAATATTTTAACGGGCTATGCTCGCCTTGGTGGGCAGTCTGTGGGCATTGTTGCCAATAATCCAAAGAGCATGGCAGGTACTTTGAATATTGATGCTAGTGATAAAGCTGCACGTTTTATTCGTACCTGTGATTGCTTTAATATTCCGATTGTCACTTTAGTTGATGTCACTGGCTTTTTGCCTGGGGTCTCGCAAGAACATGCTGGCATCATCCGCCATGGTGCAAAGATGCTTTATGCTTACGCAGAAGCTACAGTGCCAAAGATTACCCTAATCACTCGTAAGAGTTATGGTGGGGCGTACCTTGCTATGAACTCTAGAGATATGGGTGCTGATGTTGTGCTTGCATGGCCTACGTCTGCGGTTGCTGTTATGGGTGCTGAGGGTGCTGCGAATATTATTTACCGTAAAGAAATTAAGAACTCAGCAAGTCCTGATGCGACCCGTGCTGCTATGATTGCAGACTATAAAGAGAAGTATGATAACCCTTACTGGGCAGCATCTCGTGGCTATATTGATGATGTGATTGATCCTAAGCAGAGTCGGAAGCATTTGATTCAACACTTGAGGATGTTGGAGCAGAAGGCTGAAACTAGACCGTATAAGAAGCATGGGAACATCCCACTTTAAGTGAGGTTTCGATGTTTAAAACTATAGCTATCATTCTTGGAATAATAGTTCTAGTAATAGTTGCTTACTTTATAGTTTATGCATATGTTTTGTCAGCGTTTTTTGAACGTGGAACAATAGAAGTAGGTGACGTTGAACGAGTTAGTGGTTTAGTTGGAAAACAATTCGTAGTAGATGTGCCTTTGGTGTACGTAAAAAACTTACCGTACTTTAAAGATGTTGAATCGGATATTGTCTTTGATACACCAGTTGTTTTGACAAGAAAAACTTCATATGATTTAAAACAGTTTCGAAATAATTGTAGTAGTTGTTTAGTAGCAGATAGACTTGTCACAGATATTCGCGTGGAATTCATCCCTATTGGTACTGTATTTACTGTTATTGAAGAGTTTTTGCAGATAACAAAAAAGCAACGAGGTAGAAATGAGACTACGCATTTTTTACTTGTGGAAGATGATAAAGGAAAGCAAGCAGAAATATCTAAATTAGATTTCGAATTATATGTTTTGGATACGCAAGGTACACGTTACCCTTGGGGTTCTGAATCGAAAACTGTTGCTCAAAGTGCCGTTGAACATCTAAGTAATAGTGAGGTTTTTCAGGTGGAATATTGTTTTCGCAGACGTGATGCTTTACCTTCTTTAGTTGCTTTTATTGATGATTTTAATTTGAAAGATGATATGCAGTTAGCTAATCATCTTTCTACAACCTGTTCGGTCATTACTTACAATAATCTTGATGCTTTTATGACAGCGCACTACTATTTTACAGCATGGGGCTTAGATGGAGATCAGGTTATTCAGAGTGAATAGTCTTTTCGTAGGTTAGAACATTTTTTTGGGAAAAAATGAGTAGTTATCTATAGTACTTGTGCCTAGAAGGTGTTGCTTAGAAAGTACCTTATAAACACAGAGATTTTTAGGTTGGTGTTGTGAGGGCTCGAGCCTCCACCTCAACCCCCTCAGCACCAGCTTGCAATGGAGCAACATAATCCTTACGTAAAGTAGCTAAGCCAATAACACCTTTATCTGGATGTATTGCCACAGACGTAATCCTGCCCACGTTTTTACCCTTAGCTATCAATGTCATATCTTCAGGAACTGCTGACAATTCAAGCGCAAATATATCTTTACGCAAATTCCCTCTAGCCTCAATCCGAGCCATAATTTCCTGACCCAAATAACAGCCTTTTTTGTAGTGGACATGGGGCTCGAGCCCAACTTCTTGTGGCAAACTACCTTCACCACCTTCAAACTCTGCATGGGCTATGCCTGCTTCAATCCGAACTAGCTTGAGCAAGTTTTCACCTGCTAGTATTGAAGATTCTATGAGCCTGAGAGCAGGTTCATCAATAGGCATGAGCATATCAAAACTAGTAAAATTGCTGCGTTTTGATTTTGCAATGATGACATCATCAAACCTTTTAAAGTCATCATTAGTTAGTTCGGTCATACCGTCAAAAACATCAAAGATATTAGCGGCTGCTTTTGCGCCAATAAAACTAAAAGCCACCCAACTATCGCTTAAGTCTTCGATTTCTACTTGGTCAAATATGATGTGTCTTTCAAGATGAGACTTGACGAAGTTGCCCATACCACCTTCAACGGCAATGAGTAGAAAATCTTCTTCAACATAAACTTGTATTTGTGCAAGTGCATGACCTTTGATGTTCAACATGAGTGAGGTGTTGTGTTGACCGACTTTAAGACCTTTTACAGTATTACTAACCTGACCGTGTAAAAACTCAAGTCTGTCTGCACCCGTTAGTTTGTAGATAGATGTGCCAAGCATTGGTACAAGCACCGCACTGTCTAAAAATAATTGGTAACTTTCAGCTAAATCTCTAAAGTGCGAGATGCGCTTGTTTGCCCCAAAATTGGCTTGTGATGTTTTGAGTGTTTCTTGTAGTTTGTTCATGTTTTACTTCGACTCTTTACTCTTTATTGTTTGTGAAAGTGACTTATATGTTTTAATAAATATCTATAAATTATCTACATATAGTTTCGGTATTTCGGAAACGGGTTTGACATAGGCCTGCACTATTTTTAGTACTTCTGTAACGTGGTTAATAGAAGATATATTATCAGGAGACAAGTCTTTTACTTCTCCAAACTTTAAAAATAAATCATAAAGTTTAACTATCATGTGGTTAATTGGATCTTCTTCGGTTAGTAAAGTATCTGATAAGCTACTATTTACTTTTTGCCTTCTAATGTCAGTGCTAATAAAATGATTATGGAAATTGTCTGCGAATTCCTCAGCATGATTTAAATCAGTACCTATAAATAATGCAATTTGTTTGAGACTGTCAGTAGATAAAAACAAGCCTTCGAAACTTGTGAGTAGTACCGAAGCTTTTAAATGTTTAAAAACTTCATGATAGCTCAACAGCCATAGTCGTAAAGTATGACTAAGCTTAGCACCGTAGAAGTGATAAATTTTAGAAGATCTAGCTCTTTCTGACATTGCCACTTCAAGAGGATTTCTATAAATAACTATATGTTCAATACTTACCTTTTTAAAAAAAGAAAAAAATATGTCATACCAAAATTCTAGCAATAGGCACATTCTCGGATCTTTGATAACAACCCAGTCTGATGTAGCTAACATATGGCTAACTATATCTTTTGCTTCTTCACTGAATTGCCAATTAATGTTCGAGCAATTGACAGACTTTTCAGAATAAAGGATAGTATCCCAGCGATAACCCAGAGATGCTAAAATCTTTTCATTCAACCTAGTTATTCTTTTATTTTCAAAGTACCCTTTTGGGTTATCAACTGTGCCCTCAATCGTATCACCTAAAGTAGCACCTAAAGCTTTTAAAGCTGCTGCGGTAATGGATGTTCCAGAACGATGCATCCCTAAAACGAGCGTAATTTTCTTAGTTCTCATACTTTTTAAGAAAGTGCTTTCGTAATTGCATTCAAGTATGCATAGCCATATTTTTTATCTGGTTCTAAATAAGTTCCTTCACTCCATTCATTCCAACCGTTGAGAAAAAGCAATTGATGTTCTGGGTTGTCGAAATGCTGCTTGATGTGCTGTATGGCATCAGTTAAGGCTTTAGTATATACATCTGGAGTACCCCCATGAAAGACAACTCCTTTAGAACCATATCTTGGCGTATTGTCCCAATTAGTAACAACACATGGATATATTGGGTCAGATTGTAAGTCCCTAAATAGCTGTCTTCTTTTCATCATATCTTCGTATAAGAGTAGCGTACCATCAGAAGCAAAATTACTGTTTTCGTAATGCGAGATCAAGTCTGTGGAGTTTAAAATTCCACCATTTAACTCAGCTGTTGGAGAGAACTCAAAACATGCATCAAAGCCAAGCTGCTTGTACTCAGAAGCTTTAGAGGTGTCATAGCTCAAGGTAGACGCCATAATATAAATTTCCCCAATACCGACTTCTTTACAATGCTTACGCCATAATTCTAGCATGAGTGTTGTGTCTTCTGGTGTTGGTGGACCATCGCCGCCACAGGGGTGGAGTATCATGATTACAGGTTTTCCATTAACTTTTATATAGCGCTCATCTTTTAAGTAGGCTTCGATATCTTTGATAAATTGACTATAAAAATCTCTTGAGTATGGAATATCTATTAAAACCTCACGTGCTTTTCCATACCATCCTGTGGTCCATGGATGATTGGCCCAAAAAATACAATAATTCTGTTGTATCTCTTTATTATTGAGCATCCTTTGTAAAGGTGTTTCAAGCAATGTTTTGGAACCAAAGTTGTAGTAATAAAAGGCAAAACCTTCAATACCTGATTTTTTTGCTATTTCTGCTTGTTTCATTAGTACTTTGTCATTATCAAGCGTATAATAGCCTAAAACTTTGTTGAGAGGTTCTCTGGGTTGATCATGATTTGGAAATTGTGGCTTCGCAGGCTTTACATGTGTCCATTCAGTGAATCCTTCACCCCACCACTCATTATTTTCAGGTATTTCATGAAATTGAGGAAGGTAAAAGGCGATTGCTCGCGCACTCGGATTTCCATTCAGTATAGTTTGTTCACCTTCAAAATGATTTTGACTTTCACTCATGTTTATTTTTTGGTCACTTGAATATGAGTCTGAAGAATTATCAAAACCCGCATAATTTCCAGCTATGTATTCGTACAATGCATTTACTTCAGGTAAATCTTTCCCTTTTTGAGAGAGAATCCTACTTTTGAAATATTGCGGCTTAAACCAATTATTTGGTAGCCTATTTTCTTTCTCACCATGTACTACATAATGCCAAATAGCCGATATATTTGCCTCTTTTACATCTAAATTAGATTCTAGGTAAAATTGTTCATCAAATAATCCAGACTTTTCAATTTCAGCAATGATAGTATCTATATTGTTATCTATATCTGGTGATTTAAAATCATCAGATATAGATAAGTAGGTATTAGAACATTGACCATTAGAGCTTATAATTGAGTGTTGAAATAATAGCAAATCTTTCATTTGTTGTTCAACATACTCAAGGATAAGATTCAGTCTTGTAATTGTTTGCCAATGTGCTTTTGGGAAATGTTTCAAACTTAGCGTACCATCAGCGTTACTATATTCTGGTGCTTGATTAAGGTGATTTTGAGATAAATGAAGTGCTACTATCTCTGAAACTTCTTCTGTAAGGCGTAAAACAGTGTTTACTTGAGGGGGTAAAAATGTTATGTCATAACCTAACTCTTCTAAACTTAAAGCCAAAGAGACTTGATCAACATGTACCTTCCAGCTATAGAGTATGTATCTGTTTTCTATTAACCATTTTGCATAGCTTAGCCATTTTTCGGCTATAACATTAGTCAACCGACCTTCAATGGCTACAATTCCACCACTATGATTATTAATATAAGATTCTCTGGAGCCATTTTCTCCAGTAAACAATGAGATACCAGGTCTAACAAAATCAATAGTACCTAATTTAGCAAACAGCTTTTGAAATATATGTAACGGAGGATTATTTTCATTGTTTGGGGCAGCTTTGATTTGACCAGAACCTTTACTAAAAAAAGATGAAATATCTTTTTTTAGTATGTATAAATCAGTATCTGTCACTATTACATATGAATAGTCATCCCAATTCTTAAAGAAAGGTATGATTTTATTGCAATGTGGGCTTAAAGGAAGCAATGTTTCAACTTCTTGGTAGTTGGTATTATTTCTATCGCAAATTTGTTTGATTTCATTAGGACAGCCACCTACAAAGTAAACAAATCGCTCCCACTGATTATCACAATTTGCTAGGACACATTCATGCCAAATCAAAAATTCTCTATGAAATTGAGGGGTATTATCTACAACACAACATATTGCTATTTTCTCACTCATCTTTATCCTCTTTATTTGAAAAGTAGCGTTTCCTTGAAATACTGAGCTTACTATATGGGTTTGTTCTTACTCGCCTCTGCTCGCCGATTAATTGACTAGGGTCAGTTAATCGTGGAACAGCTAAAGTTATCGTATATTGTTCAGGTATGCCACTAAAAATAATTGGTAACTTTCAGCTAAATCTCTAAAGTGCGAGATGCGTTTGTCTTCTTTAAAATTTGCGTTTGACGTTTTTAAAGTCTCTAGTAGTTTGCTCATGCTTTCTTACTTTCTTTTGTTCAAAGCTTTTGGGGTAGATTTCATTGAGTAATTTTCCCACTTGGTAGTCTGAAGTTGGAATGGCACTTTTGATGATTTTGGCAATGTTTGCTTTTTGATGATGTTGTGCATCTAAGCTATCTAACCATGTTAGCGCAGCACATAGACTTTCCATAGATTCTTTATAGAAGTAGGTTTTGTCGTTGTGTTCATTGATGCGTAAGTACAGGATAGCGGGGAGTGAGAAGAGAAGAGGCTCGAGCCACCCTCTAAGCACTGGTCTAACATCTTCACCTGTTTCGACTTGTGGAACTGCTATATGAATAGCTTCGTCTAAAAGCACCCTCAAGAGTGCGACTTCATCATCAGACAAAATGTCTTCACTGCGTTCTACACAACGCCATTCAGTAATGTCTTCTGTAGAAAATTGTGACAGTGATAAATAGGCGAGTTGTAACTCGCTTGATAATTGAGGATTTTCTTTATCTATCTTGTTAAGTAGTTGAGTGAATGTCGCTTTAGCAACAGAACTTTCTGGTGATGTATTTGAATGCTCTGTGATAGCCTTCAAAAAGTGCTGGTAGGCAGCATCACTTACTGTAAGATTCTCTTCTGACAGATTATCCATTGACAAGCTTTTAAGTAAATCAATAAAGGCTTGTTGGATTGGTCCATAATAGTAATCTTGTAAAGCGGTATCTATAGTGGCAATGCCCTCGTAACCATGTGTTGCGTAGAGTTTGCTATAGTTTTCTTTTTCAGAATCAAAGACCTGTTGTATTTGCCAGTAGCATCTATGGTCATAAGGACCAAGCTCAAAGAACCAACCACGATTTTCAACGTCATCTACTGGACGCAAATATTCCAAAGCACTGACCAATTCTTTGCATCTTAAAAAACCACCTTGCTTGGTGTTAATGCCCAAGCTTTCTAGTAGAGAAGCTTGTTTAAAGGAGTGTTTGAGCCAGCCTTTTGTTTCAGAATATTGATTGTTAAAGAGTATTAGTGCTGCTTTAGCTTCATGTTTGTTGGAATAGGCATATACGTTTTCTTCAACATGACCACTTTCGGTATAGAAGTCGTAGAGCTGAAAGTTCTCTACTTCTGCAAAGAGCTGGCGTTCTTTAAGCAGCGGTACAATCACGCTGTAGTGGTGGTTATACAAGCCTCTATCAATGGGCTCATCTTGGCTTGCACGACGGAATTCCATACCGTACTTTTCTTCCAAACCTTCAAACTGACCATGCCCAAACATGGGGAGTCCAGGTAAGGTAGACATCAGCATTGCCACGCCAAAATATTTATCACCTTTACCAAATTGGGTGGCAGCACTTTCTTCGTCAGGGTTGTTCATGAAATTGACATAGCGCTTGAGGATTTCAGGTTCAAATTCAAGCACATTTTTCATGGACTGGCGGTATTTAGCATTGTCTTCTTGCGCTAACATATGCATGAAAGCACTGTTGTAAACACGGTGCATTCCTAAGGTACGGACGAAGTAGCCTTCCATCATCCAAAAGGCTTCTGCCAACAGCAGGGTGTCAGGCACCTCTTGTGCGACTCGGTCAACAACTTCTCGCCAAAACTCTTCAGGAATTGCCTCTTCGAATTCATCTGTTGTCATGCTGCCGTACTGTGCTCGTGAGGGGATTGCACCACCAGAGCCAGGTTGTGGATACCAGAGTCTTTGGATGTGACGTTTGGCAAGGGTCATAGCAGCGTCAAAGCGAATGATTGGAAATTGTCTAGCTACATGTAATATAGTTTGAATAATAGCTTCACGTACATGTGGGTCAAGAAAGTTTAGCTGTGCTGTGTCGTTCCACGGCATGGACGTACCATCGTTGCCGTGGTAGATGTAGCGAATATCGCCTGTTTGCGTATCTTGACGTTCAAAAACAACTGAGGCATCGCTTTTTGAATAATAATGATCTTCTATTTTGATGCTTGCACGAGCATCGGATGAAAGGTTTTCACTTTCAAAGCGGTAGGTGGGAAATGGCGGTTGGTCGGTCTGCAAAAACCATTCAGGATGTTCTATAACCCAACGACTATCAATACCCATATGGTTTGGCACCATATCACTAGCTAGTCTGATGCCATACTGCCAAGCACGGTCTCGAAGTACTTCATAAGCAGCGGTGCCACCTAGATCTTGAGCGATTTCATAGTCATAGAGCGAGTACGCGGATGCCACTGCATCAGGATTACCCATGCGATGTTTGATTTCTTTTGAGGCATGGCTGCGCTCCCAAAGACCTATGAGCCAGAGTCCTGTGAAGCCTTGCTTAGCAAAGGTTTCAAGTTCTTCTTCAGGGATGTCATCAAGTGTTGTTATTGATGTTCCATAGCGTTTGCTGAGTTGGTCTAGCCATACATAGGTACTTTTGGCAAGCAAGACAAGTTTAGGCATCCATGCACTATCAGAACTAAAGTGTTCGTATTCATCCATACCTGCTGCCATACCTGCTGACATGCCTGCTGTTTTACCAGAGAGCATGTCAGCATCAATCACCTGCATGGGTGGTGGTCCATGAGGACCTTCACTGTAGCTTGTGAACTCTTCTTTGAAGAGGTCTAAGCTGAGCAATATTTTTTGAAATAAGTTTTGAAAACGTTCACCCAAGTGCGGTGCATATTCTTGTTCTATGAATTTGAGTTGACCTTCAAGAGAATGGGGTGATGTGCTGATTGGATTCCGTAGCAGCTCTGAAAGCGTTATGTTTTTTAGACCACCAATATCAACAGATGTGTTAGCCACAGATTGTTCAATATCTGCTGCAATTGCTTCATAAGCAGTAGTTTTGAGTTCTGAATCATCTATGAACTCAGCGAATTTTTGAAGTGCAGGATTGTCATTGCTTAGTTTGAGGATGAGTAGCTCTTCGCCCGTAATACTATTGTTGGTGTCGACAGTGTTGAGATAATCACTAGGTGTAAGTTCGTTTTGATAGACGGGGGTAGGGGGGAAGTACGTTAAAAAGCTGTTTAAGGTTTGGGTGTAGTGTTCAGGCGTGAGTTTTTGTTTGCTAATGTGTAGGGCTCGAGCCACAAAACTACTTTCAGTACCGTTTTCAGTACCGTTCTTTTTACTGTTCAGTTGACTAAAACGCTCAATAAGCACGTGCTGCACTTCATGCAGCAAACCAGCGGCATAAAGCTCACTGCTGGCAATATGTTCAGATTGTGGTCTGTACTTGTTAAATTGCGCTGTAATTTCTTGAACTTTACGGTAATCCGCAATGATCAGGTCACCTTGATAAGAGAATAAACTGCTAGACAGTTTATAGCGTTGACGTGCTTTTTTTGCGACATGCATTTCTTTGATGACCGTCATATAGTTCTATCTTATCATGTAAGGATAGTGGCAAAAAAATAATTCATGCCTATCTCAAGCTATTTCAAACTGTGTCTATCTCAGTTCAGATACAATTATCACGCTTTCGTGCGCTTTTGCTTGATACTATAAGCCTATGCTTCTGGCAGCACTGCAACAGGTTGAAAAATTCTACGGTGACCAAACTGTTTTGAAAAATGCGAACTTAGAAGTTCGTGGTGGGTCACGTATTGCTCTTATTGGTCGCAATGGTTCAGGTAAATCAACGATGTTGCGCTTGTTGATGAAACAGGAAACACCAGACGATGGTAAGGTTTACTTGCGAGATGGTGTAACGATTGCAATGTTGGAGCAAGATCCAAACTTTGAAGAGTTTACAACGATCACGGAACTTGCCGATAAAGCATTTGCAGACATTGAAGTCATCGAAACTGAACTTAAACGTCTTGAAGATGCAGGTCTAGACAAGCCAGAAATCTATGACGAGTGGGAAAAGGTTCACGAAGTCTTTGAACGTCGTGGTGGCTATGAACGCCGTTCAAGGCGAGATGCTGTCCTTTACTCGCTAGGCTTTAGGGGTAGGGAAGACGAACTTGTAAAGCATCTTTCAGGTGGCGAGAA
>CALDTA010000011.1:0-2916 GCA_937924455.1 uncultured Deinococcales bacterium | reverse complement strand
AGCAGAGGATTATATTGAGCAAGAACACCTTGAAGAACGTGCAAAAACTTTACTCAAAAAACATGGCTTGACACCTTTTTTTAATATGACGCCAGATGAGCTTGCTAAAGTTCTAGATAACATCGATGCTTTGGAACATGCTTGTGATGATGGAGAACCCTTTACCGCACTATTGGCTGTTTACATTTTGTCTGAACTAGGCGATATGCTGATGGACACTATCTTCAACCAAAAAACAGAGGACAAATACTGGCAAGAAAAGGAAAAAGAATTACCTGTAAAGGAACGTTTTCTTGCTGCCTTACGCAAGAACCGCAGCTACTATTAAGCTTGGAGTATTATACCAATTCCGTTTACATCTGTAGTTTGGTCTGATGTGATTTTTACAGCGTTGCCTACGTGGCTTACGGAATATGGTTGAGCAAATGATAGTTCTAACGTATTTGTTTACTATATATATTTTCGGACACGGTATTAGCTTTCAGGACAATAACGCTGGCTAATACTAATATCTGCTGCACCTTCTGGACTATTAATAAAATAGCCAAAGGTCATCGTTCCTTGATTGATGTTACCCATTTCGGCACTTGCGTATACATAAGCAAGATAATTCGCAAAACCTAGTGCATCATCTGCTGCACCATAGGTTGCTGCTAGGTCATCGAGAGTACTTGCAAAACCGATAGACTCTGCGGTTACAAAGTCACTAAAGCGCTGATGCTCTTTACTCACAGTTATTGCTATCACACTATCTGTTGCCAAGCAAACATCTAGATTATAGCCAGCTTTACTAAAGTAGTAACGCTCGTATCCTGTAAAAGTTACCCGCCTATCAGGTGCTAGTTGTCTAAAATCTTCACCTGACTGACCTATGTAGGCAACATCTCCAAAACGTTGACTGGGTACAATACGGTTAGCATCCACCGTTTGAAGAGAAAAGTCTTTACTAATGCTTGCACCTGAATCAGCCCTCCAACGAACTAAAACAGTGTAGCTGTCTTGTGCTGCAGCTTGTTTTAATTGCAACCTATCGCTTTGAATCTCGAAGAGGGCATTGTCGGCTGCACCTGCTACCAATTGAAACTGTCCAGATTGCTCAACATTCAGTACATAAAGCAACGCCACAGTCAAAACTTCTGATAAAACTTCAGATAAAACTTCAGATGAATCATCACTTCCAAGAACATCGGTTTTTAAAACACTCGTATTTGTTAATTCTATAGTTGCATTTTCTGGCAGTGGCTCGGGTGCTGGTTGAGAACAGGCACTTAATAACAATCCTAGCAATAATCCTAAAACCACAAGTAAGCCTAAAGCGTTGGGCGATTTTTTGATAAAGGCACTTAACGACAAATTCCAAAAAGACTTTAACATTATTAACTCCTTTAAAGTAATCTTGCTTTAGGTTATTAGGCTAGTATTTAGGTCTAGTATTTAGGTTAATGTGTGTGGTTCGAACAACTTCCGATATTCATCAGCAGCATATCTATCTGTCATCATCGACATATAATCAGTTATTGCTCTAGTCAAGCCCACATCTTCGATAGCAGCTTGTACTTCAAAGGGTAGCATCTTTGGTTCTTGGTGGTAGGCATCAAAAATACGTTCTAGGATATATTCAGCTTTATGACCCATACGTTTTTGCCTAAAGTGAAAGTATAGGTTTTGGTAAAGAAACCCCTTAAGCGCTTTAGTCATGTGCTTCATGTCGGGCTCGAGCCCTGCCAATTTCCTCGGTGCAGAGCGTATATCTTGTAGTGTTTGCACGTTCAGCTCTTCAAGCTGGCTATTCGTTGCACGAATCGCACTAGCAATCATTGCACCCAATAATTCACGAATCAAAAGAAAGCGGCTCTTGCGCTGACGCAAATCACTAACTCTTAAATCAAGACGCTCAAGCATAAGCGATATTAATTCAACTTCTTCAAGCTGCTCAGCTTCTAAGTGACCACTTGCCAAACCATCATCAAGGTCATGAGCATTGTAGGCAATAGCATCACTCAAATCTACAATTTGTGCTTCAAGTGTGGGTTGCAAGTCAGGTTCCCACATCTCTTCCCACTCTTCACCAGCAGCATCCAAGTCAACTTCGTGTTTCATAATGCCTTCAAGTGTTTCCCAAGAAAGATTCAGACCCAAGAAATCTTTATATCTATTTTCTAACTTAGTAACAACACGGAGCGACTGCTTGTTGTGGTCAAAGCCTCCAACATCTTTGGCTAAACGGTTAAGCGCACGCTCACCAGCATGACCAAAAGGAGGATGCCCAAGATCATGCGCTAAGGCAATCGTCTCGGTTAAGTCTTCATTCAGACCTAAAGCACGACTAATGCTCTTAGCAACTTGGGCAACTTCTAGGGTGTGGGTTAATCGAGTACGGTAATAATCACCCTGATTATTCACAAAAACTTGTGTTTTATATTCTAAACGCCTAAAAGCAGAGGTGTGAATTACCCTATCTCTATCTTTTTGAAAGGCGGTTCGAAAGCGCGACTCCTCTTCAGGAAAGCTCCGACCGCGAGAGTCAGCAGCAAAGGCTGCATAGGCAGCTAAAATTTTTCGTTCATTTGCTTCTAAAATCTCACGGTCATACAGCACAAGTACTTCCTAGTCAATCATTTAGTTGAGAAGACGTGCAGCTTCGGCTGCAAAGAGTTGATAGTCTTCATTGGTCGGTTCAAGTTCAGCAGCTTTTTCATAGTAAAGCGCTGCCTTAACAAAATCGGATTGTTCAAAGTGAATGCGCCCTAACCAACCCCAAGCCCTCGCACTATTTGGGTTACGAGCTAGCACTGCATCTAGCTGGTCAACAGCACCGTCATAGTCTTCAACTCGGTAGGCTTCAAGTGCAGCCCTAAATGCACCCGCTGTTGTCTGTTGCTGTGCAGTTGAGGTTGCAGGACTTTGAAAACTTGT
>CALDTA010000010.1:0-13931 GCA_937924455.1 uncultured Deinococcales bacterium | reverse complement strand
ATCGTGGAAGAGCGTATAGTTATACCGAAGTGAATCATAAATGTCATAATCGCAAATGTATCGAAACTTTGTAACTTGTGTGCCCTTCGGTTCTAATGACAACTTTTTCTGCTAATGGATTATGACTTTCTTCTTTCAGTTTAGTATTAGATTTTTAAATCAGAACAGCTTATGAATTAAGCGGAATTGGTATTACGTCACAGACAGTGATTCAAAGAAGTACGAACAGGAGAAATAACGCACACTTTTAGGCTAGATGGTCCACTACAAAGCCTGATAAAGATGATGGGCAGATGACACATTCTATAAGTTTTGCGAGTTTTGAGAGGAAGAAAAAAATCTATGTCTATGCTACTGGAAGCAAAGAATTTAGAGAAAGTCTATAAAATAGGTGAAGTAGAAACCCATGCTCTACGTGGTGCATCGCTCCAAGTGAATGAAGGTGAGTTCACTGCGATTGCTGGACCCTCAGGTAGTGGTAAGAGCACTATGCTGCACATCTTAGCTGGGTTGGATAAACCAACTTCTGGTGAAGTCTATTTGCATGGTGAGCGAATTGATAATTTATCAACTGCTAAACTCGCTGCCTTGCGTCTTGAAGAATTTGGGTTTGTGTTTCAAGCGTATAACCTGATTCCTGTACTAACTGCTGTGGAGAATGCTGCGTTTGTTTTGGAACTTCAAGGTATGGGTAAGTCTGAGCGAAACAACAGAGCAATGGAAGCACTTGAGATTTTGGGTATGGAAGAGTTTGCCAAACGCCGCCCGAACCAACTTTCTGGTGGTCAGCAACAGCGTGTGGCTGTGGCGAGGGCATTAGCTGCGAATCCTAAAATTATCCTTGCGGATGAGCCTACTGCGAATTTGGATAAAGAAAGTAGCATTTCGCTGATTGAGCATATGAAGCGCTTGAATGAAGAGAAGGGTGTTACCTTTTTGTTTAGTACGCATGACCCAAGGTTGCTCGAGTATGTTGGGCGGATTGCTTGGATGGAGGATGGGGCGGTTATTCGCGAAGAGCGTAAGTAATTTCTCCCAATCTCCCTTTTTCAAAGTGAATAGCTAAGTTTCTAATTCTAAGTTTCTAGCTCTAAGTTTCTAGCTTGATGTGGGGTAGCAATCTGGCAATATTTCTAGCATCATCTATGCCTCGATGGTGTGTGCCTTCTAAGCTTAGATTTACCTCAGTCAGTGCTTGGTTGAGACCATAGCGTTTAGTTGTAGTACGCGAATTGCTAAAAGCGGTCTTTAAGTTTAGGTGTGTGCTTAAAGGAAAAGGTATGTTGTGAAGGGTGCAGTCCTGCTCGAGCTGCTCTCTGTCATAGTCACCCCACGAACAGAACATGTAATCTTCGTAGTTACTAGCCCACTCTAAAAAACTAGCGAACACAGTTGGAAAGCCTTCAGCGTTAGCCACATCTTTTTGCTGAATTGATGTTAAGTCCTTACAAAAATCACGCAGTATTGGGTGAACAATCGGTTTTACAAAAGATTGGAACTCATCTATGACCTTTAGTGAGGCAGTCTCTACCATCACTGCGCCTATTTCGATGGTTTCCATGTCGGCTCGAGCAAAGTCGTCATTATCGTCGCATGTGGCTTCTAAATCTACAACAAGTAAATGTTTGATATTAATTTCCCCTAAAGTTTGTTGTACTTTTTTTATTTTGTTGTACTTATTGGTTTACTAGCAAATTCATATTGTTTTTACATTATTTTTAGATCATTTTTAGATTGTTTTAAATAAAAAATCGTACGCTATAAAAGACATATAAACCGCACCCAAAGACGTGTTGAAGTTTGTGATTAGTGTAGGGTCTATTTTAAAATCTGATGCATATAGTTTACACTATTTTTAAGCTTTCGTTACGCCAAAAATCAACATTCCTATAGAATTTGGATATATTCCTATGACTTTTTTAGTGTTGAAATTAAGCTATTTTAGCTAGGGATTTGGTATCAAAAACAGCTATATTTGAGTAGCAACATTAGTTATCTAGTCGGTTATCTAGTCGGGTATCTAGACTGAATTATTAATAGCTATTAATCTTTTCAAAACCCCTACCAAGCCAGACCTAGATTAATCTTTGAATTAATACGATACTTGTAAAACTGTAAATTTTTCGCATTTTTGCGATTGCACTTTAGATGTATTAGATGTAGTTGCATTTTTGCGAATGAGTATTCAGTTGTTTTATCTGTTGTTTTAGCTAAAGAGAGACTTGCCTAAAGACAGACTTGCCTAAAGACAGACTTGCAATAGCTATCTTATAAAACATAAGATTACAGTCCTGCTCAACTTCAAAGTTACTGTAGTAGGTAAAATTACTAAAACAATCGCTTAACAGCAACATGGCTTGGATTGTTTTAAAAGCTATCTCAATTTTATTTTAACAGCCTAGCTAGCTAGGTTTGTAGAAGAATCAAGGCTCAGCTTGAATCAAGTTAGAGCTTCCTAAACACCTAACGGAGAAGGGTATCTAGGGTCAGTGTAGTGATGTGTTCGAGTGTATGTATAAATGTATGTGCAAAAACTTTAGTGGCTAAAGGAATTGATGCGCTAAGCCAGAGGGGATGCTCTTATGAGTGAAGAATCCTTAATCTGGCAGAGCCTGCTTGAGTGTATCCAAAAGGATGTGCCTCAGGTACAGTACCGTACTTGGTTTCAAGACAAAACTCGTCCATTGGGCATGAGTGGTGACAGCTATGTGATAGGTGTACCGCACTCATTTGCCAAGGACTGGATTAAGAATCACTATGGTGAGTTGATTGAAACTTGTCTAAGTGACTTGAGGAAAACACCTGTTACAGTATCGTTTGAGGTTGTGAGTTTTGATAATTCGCAACAAGAACTCTTTTCTGCACAGGATGCTGAAGATTTACTGCGAGAACAAGCAGAATTGTCAAGTTATAAGCCGAGTAATAATCTGCCTGACACTAATTCTAGCCCTAATAACATCAAGCAATACAATCAGGATTTTGCTACACCGCTTAATAACACGCCACGCAATAACACATCACGCAATAACACACCGCTCAATAACACATCACGCAATAACACGCCGCTCAATAACACGCCGCTCAACAACACACCACGCAATAACACTACATCTTCAAATTCAGCAAACCTAAATGGGTTAAATAAAGCGCCAGAAATGCAACAACCAACACCTATTAGCAAGCGTCTTTCACTCAATCACAAATATATTTTTAGTAACTTTGTGGTTGGTCCGAACAACAGCCTTGCCCATGCTGCGGCCTTAGCTACGGCTGAGTCTCCAGGACGTGCTTATAATCCTCTGTTTATCTATGGTGATGCTGGTTTAGGCAAAACGCACCTTATGCACGCTGTTGGACAAGCTGCGGCTGAGCGCTTTCCTCACATGCAGGTTGAGTATGTAACCACAGAAACCTTTACCAATGATCTTGTAACCGCAATCCGTAGTGACAACATGGTGCAATTTCGTGATCGCTACCGAAACATCGATTTGTTGCTGGTTGATGACATACAATTTTTGGATGGTAAAGAACGTACACAGGAAGAGTTTTTCCATACCTTTAATACGTTGTATGAATCTGGCAAGCAGATTATCCTTTCTTCTGATAGACCTCCAAGAGATATCTCGACTTTAGAAAATCGCTTGCGTAGTCGCTTTGAGTGGGGGCTTATCACTGATATTCAAGCGCCTGACCTTGAAACACGTATGGCGATTCTTAAGCTAAATGCAGAAAACCATAAGGTCAATATCTCTGATGATGTGATTACATACATTGCCTATCAGGCAGCTAAAAATATTCGTGAATTAGAAGGTGCGCTCATGCGTGTGATTGTATATGCCAGCATGAATGGTGCACCAATGAACCGTAGTACTGCCGCTAATGCACTGTCGGATGTGTTTACAACCAATGAAGATATTAGTCTAAGCTTAGAGGATATATCGCAAACTGTAACGTCTCACTACAACACGACCAAAGAAAATATGCTTTCAAAAAGTCGTCGAGCTGAAATCGTCAAAGTTAGGCAAGTTTGCATGTATCTTATGCGAGAATTGACCACGCACTCTTTCCCTGAAATTGGTCAGTTTTTCTCTGGCAGGGATCATACAACAGTGATGCACGCTGTACAAAAGATAGAAAAGCAAATTAATAGCGATAACGAAATTGCAGAAGAAGTTCGTTCATTGAAGTCAAGGCTTGCTATCTAGCTGATTTGATTTTACTCAAGGCAAAAAGACAAAAAGAAAAGCAGGCAACAAAAAAACACAGCTCTAATCATAAAAGTTAGAGCTGTGTTTTTTTGTTGTGCTATTATTAGCGTTTCCACATAATGTTCATCCATACTAAATGAGTTCAGTTCCTACTCGTTACGAAGCTCGCCGATTAACTGACCTGACCTAAGTCAGTTAATCGTGGAAGAGCTATTACAAAGCTTACTGATTAAAGCTAATCGTGGGATTGTTTTAGATATCAGTTAATGCTCGATTGCTAATGAGTGGGCTGAGTTTGTAATACTCTGCTCGTGTTCTTGCAAAGTGCTCGAGCTGTACGCTGTTATCAGATAAACAATAGTCTAGCGAATATCTATCAAGATCGTACTTTTCTAGTTCACGTGCTTTAAGTGCTGACCAGTGTAAATCAGAGGCTGACATCGCTTCGTTTTTACCATCTTGTGCCCAACACGTAGAGAAACCTTCAAAAATACAAGCGTCTACAAATTTGCTAAGGTCAGGCATAAGTGCAAAACCCCGATTAGCAATAAGATATGTTGATTGATTACTCGTTGTACTAAGTTCTTTTAGAGCATTATCTATGAAACTAATCAACACTAACATGCCACGTTTGTCTTCTGGGAAAATATCGATAACGTCTAGGCTATCTAACAAAAATCCTTGAAAACCTCTTGCAAGATAGTCTTTAACCTTTGTTTGGATTTTGCGTTGCCAATCAGCAGAACTGACATATACATAATGCGTATCCCAATCTGTATTCATGCGATTACGCCTATAAGGCTTATCAGTATCAATGAATTCTTTAGGGTCTTCACCTAGACTTAAATAAGCTAGTGGTTTTACACCACTAGCTCGAAGAAAATTAATTTCAGAATCGCGATAATAGGCAGGTTGAAGGACGACACGCTCAAAGCTCTTTAGTTTATCTAAATTTCCTGAACCATAATAGATTTTTAGAGCTTGTTCATGGAGCGTGTGTTTATTAACTCTCTGCTTAGAGGAGGTAGATTCCATAGGTTTCAACACGGCGTGTATGAATTAAAAAGCGAATGCAAAGGATGAAATTCAGAATTAGAAGAACAAATATCAGTGGTAATGTTGGTGTCATCAAACTTAGTAATCCCATAGCAAAGAAAGTTTTGTACACAGGATCTGTTTCATTCAAGCTTGATAAACCAAGCGCAAATGCGAGGCTTAGACCAAAGAGTCCAAAGTTTATCAACGGAACGAGTTGACCTACGGACCAGCCATTAAAAGTCAAAGTGAAAATACCAGCGAATACTAGTAAGAATGGTAAGAGATATTTGAAGGAGATAGTAAGCGTTTGAGTAACGAAGATACGTCTTGAACGTACATCGTCTGCCCAAAGAAGTTCTTTAAGCATGCTTCTAAGCCACAGTACAAGACGTTCAGCACCCATTAGCATGATGACAATCACACCAATTCCCATTGCGTTCCACTGAAGTGAACCTTGTTGTAAAAGTGCCATAAGGATTAGACCTTGTCCTAAACCATAGCCTGTAACAGGTAGCATGGGTACAAATCTCTTAGAAATCCATTTCCATACACTTGTTGGCGGAGGTGTTAGCAAATCATAGACCATGAATATAGCAGCAACAATAAGTGCTAGAAATGTGATAGCTGGTGGTGCTTGAAAAATTGATGCAAAAAGGAGCGCACCAATTGGAATAAGCCCATAAGCAGAGTCAACGTAATAGTTGTCAAAACGTTGATGCCATGTCCAACTTGCAACGCCCCACCAGAAAATACCAAGACTTAATTCTGTGAAACCGATTGGAAACAAGGCAAAAATTGTAAAGATACCAACTAAGCCAATGTATAGCGCCGCAGTTACTACAGCTTGGTGTTCTTCTGGTGGACGCTCACTTGGGGCTCGAGCAATCAAAAAGTTCCCCATGAAGGACCAACTAATGATCCACAGAACCATACTCCAACTGCCGTCTACAAAAGCAAACATCGTGACAATAATTGCCATTAGAAGCACAAGTTGCCTAGTCCATAGTGGACGTTCATTTTCGGCAGCTTTGAGTCTTTCTCTAACCTTTTTAGGTGTTTTAGCAAACATATCTCGAGCAAGCCCGAAAATGTCATCATAGCCAAATTCTTTTTTGATTCGGTGTTGGTTATACCCTAAAGATTCAAGGTGTGCAACAATTTCATGTTCGCTAGACGCCTCCATGCAAACCGTATTCATCAGACGAGATAATTCACTTACATCATCTTGACTACGCTCGTCAACGTCAACCTTTTTCTTTTTATCTGATTTAAATTCAGCTTCCAATGTCGGATCGCTGTATTCGCCCATCATGAGAATATCATCTCCCCTTGCTCGTTATAATTATTCGCTGAGCTACTAAATTCTTCATATAGATTGCTGTAGTTTTCACACATTTGTTTGAGTGTAAAGTGGTCAAGGCAACGTTGTCTTGATTGCTTTCCAAGTGATTCACGTAATTCTGGGTCTTTTAGCATTTTGATAAGCCCTTCACCAAGTGCATCAGGATTACGAGGAGGAACCATAAGTCCAACATCACCTATAGCGTCACCCGTACCACCAGCACGGGTCGATACTACAGGACGACCACACATCATTGCTTCAACGACTGTATAAGGAAAGCCTTCTGAAATACTAGAAAGCACGACTACATCTGCGGCATGATAAGCCTTAGTAGCAGGTCTAATAGGTCCTTCAAAAACAGCGTTATTGTGCAGATCAAATTGGTCAACCAAAGATTCAATACGGCTGAAATAATCTTCATTACCCTTTGGAACAGGACCAAACATACGCAGTTTCGCATTTGGAATTGCATCTCGTACAACTGCAAAAGCTCTTACCAATGTTTCTAAATCTTTAAGGGGGTCAATACGACCAATCCAAACAACTGTGGGTACATCATGATGTAGCGTTTCTGAAACAGAAAAGGCTTCTGGATCAATACCATTTGGAATAACCCGTGTTGTTTCTTGGAGCGCACCAAGCTTGAGTTGCCAGTATTTATTAAAGTGACTTACTGAGGTTACACAATGTGCTTGGGTATACATAAGTTTAGCTAAACTTTCGTAAAAACGACTACGAAAGAGCTTGAGACTATAAGGTTCATTTTCACCCTTAAAGGCTAAATATCGTTCTCTTAAGTAAACCCCGTGTTCTGTTAGAAGAAGTGGTACACCATAGGTATAAGCAGCTACATAGGATGGGATGACACAAAGTCCATTTGTGACGACGTGAACAATGTCTGTTTCAGGCGGTACAAAAAGTAGTGGTGCTACAGTTGATTTTAACCAGTTGACGGTCATTGTGACTTCACCCAAACGAGGTGCTTTACCTAATAATTCTGCGAGTGTTGCCCTAACAATTTCCCAAACGTTTCGTCCTTCAAAAAGTGGCCACAAATTATAATCATTGCCAAGTCTCGACAACATAATTAACGCATTGCCAAAGCTGTCTAAATCTTCGTAAGCAAAGGAAACGAGGTTAGGGAAAAGCATACTAAAGCGAACAGTTTGTTCCCGTCCTGCACGTTTTACATTTTGTCTAGGACGCCAAAAATGTGCAGGGGCTACACCTACAACGTTATCTGGTAACTCAATTTTTGGTTCTACGGGGTGTGGACCAACTACGGTTAAGACTTCAAAGTTGTAGTCAGGCAAACCATTAATAAGCTGATCACTCCAAGTACTTACACCACCCATTACGTAGGGGTAGGTACCTTCAGTTGTAAATAATATCGTTTTTGGTTTAGTCATGGCATTATGATTTCTAAGCGGTATAGTTTCTAAGCATTTTAATGTCTAAGTAATTCTTGTTTGCAATAGTTCAATCATTTGAATTTTGGTTGGAATGTATATAACAGCTTGTCTTGCTATACCATCTCATTAGTATTTATTCTCATTATATTTATTTCACTATCTCACTGTATCTCTGTATTATTTCTGTATTATTTTTGTATTTCGCTATTCACTGTTGAGCTTGAAGATGTTTACACCATGAATTTATTTGTAAATTTACTTAAGTAAAGTAATTGACCTAAATAATTGACCTTACATTTAGAAGCATAGTAGAAGCATAGTTTTGAAATACATCCCATATTTAGCTATCTTTAACAACCCTAAATAGGGAAGTTGTACTGTGTTGTTTAGTGTGCCAGTTATATACGAGTACGAGGTGCAATCTAGCTATACTTGACTTCACTAATCTCTCATTGGGTGGTTGTGTTATTTACGTTTATTTCCCGTTAAGAGGTATGTTTGGGCATTATTTTTAGTTATGAATTGTGTAGCCGTTATAAGTTTTCATCCTCCCTAAGGATGTTTTATTTAAGACCTAATGTTATTAGTTAAATTGCTAATAACAGGCATAACTAGTTTAGTAGTTTCAGTGAATATGAGTGTCCATTTACTTACTCTTTTTACTTTCCTCACAAGTGTTGGAGATCTGCTGGGGATAGATAAAATACAATTGAAGGCTATATTTATATGAGAGCTACAATTAGAGCTATGTAGCTCTATGGTAATAAATTGAAGATATTTCAAGGTGTTAGTATTTTAGGGTGTTAGTAAATGTAGAGGCTTTATTGACTTCTAATATAAGTTGCTATGATTATGCCTAGATCTGCAAGCATATGCGAAAGGTAGACCATATAGAGTTTATTTTTTTGGTGTCTAAGATTGCCCCATAGAATTGAAATACATGCAAGAGCAACTACACAGAGTAAGGTCCAGACTGGTTGTAAAATAGGGTAGATGACTAGTGCATGGTATGCAGCAAATGTTAGATGACTAATGTAGGCGTAAGGATGACTTGGTGAAGTTAGGGGTTGCCAATGGAGTTGTTCTATAAAAGGGTGAATGATTCCAAAGTAAGGTATGAGAAGAAGGAGGGCTATACCAATTAAGTTATTCTGGTTTAGCCAGAGGCTGAGTCCAGAAGTTAAAGACCCAGTTTCTCTTAGCATGGATGGCAGCAAAATATAACACGTGACTCCAGCAAGTGCTGAAATAGGGAGTATTGCTTGAAGGATAAGTTTTTTAATCCTGTCAAGCCCGTGATGAATTTTATAATGAAACCTGTGAAAGCTTAAGTTGCTGTCTAGAGGATATATAATCTTTTTGCTTGAGTTATGTCCTAAAGCCCACCAAAAGATAATTTGACCATGATAGAGGATGATGCTGAGCCAAGCATTGTGGAAGATATAGAGTCCAATGATGACTGCGATATAGGGTGCAGCTACTTTTAAGGTGTAATACCGAAGTGAATCATGAATGTAATAATTACCAATATGACGATGTCTTTTAACTTCTTTGTCCTTCGGTTCTAATGACAACTTTTTTTGCTCATGGATTAAGTTTAGTATAAGTGAGTTTTTGTTGATTATTAAGTGAGTGACGCATTCTTGCTAATCTATGCGAGTTTGTCTTTAATAAGTTTGTCACGCACTAGTTTAGGGTTAAAGAAGATAAATTAAAAAGCTCGAGCACAAGCTCGAGCTTTTTGGCAGGGGCACAGGGAGTCGAACCCCGACCAGCGGTACCAAAAACCGATGTCCTAGCCATTAGACGATGCCCCTATCTGGTCGTTCAAGATTCACTTAGTTATTTACTTAGCTAAGTAATCCTGAATGCAAGATGGATTTTAAGACTAATCCCTTCCCTTTGTCAAGGATGTATATGCCATTTTAGCTGTTGCTATTAAAATCTTAAAAAACAAAAGAAGTTTTATGAGGTGTAATGGCGTCTATGACTCAGTTCTATACCTTTCTATACCTTACCTTGTTTCTACAACCTTGATATAAGATGATTTTGCATGGGGTTATGGGTTTATCTAGGTGATTTAAACGTGATTTAATCTAAGTGATCTTATGACATATCTGAATTTAGGGCTTGTAAGAATTAGAAGCTGTAAGAATTGGGTATGAATATTGTTTGTTTAGTGTAACGATATAGAGGTGTTTACTTTAAGCAAATCTTAATCAAATGACTTTTTAAGTATTTGATTTATAGGATGGCAACAGATTATTGCAGTTTCCTTATTAAATTGGGGATTTAAGAGCTATATGTATGTTTTTCAGGACTATATTCAGGCATTTTCGCTTTTTTCGATAACATAGTTACTCTATTTCTCTATTAATTTGCTGCCATTTACCATTTAGTCCTTTGACCCACGCACATTCTCTACCTATGATGAAACAGTTTGAAGAGCCCCTGTTCCCGCAATGATGGGTTTCGGGGGATGTTTTGTGTACTTATAAATCACCTAGTTTAGATAGTTTGTAAGCCTTCCAAAACAATCACAAAGTAGTTCGAAGTTGCGCTGTGTCCACCAAAGAGTGGCGAGTGTAGTCAATCACCTACGGTTTGTTAATAGCATTAAGCTAGTTGTTAATAACGTCAAGCCAACAGTGGTTAGCCAATACAGTCGCTCAAAAGAGTAAAGGTGTGTAATTTCGAAAAAGTTAGAGACACGAAATTTATAAGAAGGAGTGGTCACACTGCCAACGGTAAATCAACTGCTCAGAAAAGGTCGCAAGACCCTGAAGAAAAAGAATAAGACACCTGCCTTAAAAGGTAGTCCACAGCGTCGTGGTGTATGTACAGTCGTAAAGACACAGACACCTAAAAAGCCTAATTCTGCACTGCGTAAAATCGCACGTGTACGTTTATCTAGTGGGTACGAAGTCACTGCTTATATCCCAGGTGAAAAACACAATCTTCAGGAGCACTCCGTTGTGCTTATCCGTGGCGGTCGTGTAAAAGATTTACCAGGTGTTCGTTACACAATCGTTCGTGGCGCTCTAGATACAGCTGGCGTAGAAGTAGGACGTTATGTCCGTCGTAACAAGAGTCGTTCAAAATATGGCTCTAAGAAACCTAAGGAGTAATTTAGATGGGACGCAGAAGAAGAGCTGAAATTCGCAAGCTTGATCCTGATCTTGTCTATAACGACACTACGGTCAGCGCATTTATTAACAAGATTATGCGTGATGGCAAGAAAAACTTGTCAAGCCGTATTTTTTACGGTGCATGTCGTTTGATTCAAGAAGATAGTGGTCAAGAACCTCTTAAAGTATTTCGTCAAGCTATTGATAACGTAAGACCAAAAATTGAAGTTAAGAGCCGCCGTGTTGGTGGTGCAACCTATCAGGTTCCTGTAGAGGTACCTGCACGTCGTGCTCAATCACTTTCACTTCGTTGGTTAGCTGCAGCTTCAAACACACGTCCTGAGCGTACTGCTGTTCAGCGTGTAGCGGGTGAGCTACTCGATGCTGCACAAGGTCGTGGTGGCGCAGTCAAGAAAAAAGAAGACGTAGAGCGTATGGCAGAAGCTAATAGAGCTTACGCCCACTATCGCTGGTAAGAAGAGGATTAGATTATGTCATCAAAAACAGGTGTTGACTTAAGTAAAACCCGTAACATTGGTATTGCTGCACATATTGATGCAGGTAAAACAACGCTAACAGAGCGCATTCTCTACTACGCTGGTCGTATCCACAAAATTGGTGAAACTCATGACGGAGCTTCGCAAATGGACTGGATGGAGCAGGAAAAAGAGCGTGGCATCACGATTACCTCTGCGGTAACTCAGGCAAACTGGAAAGACACACGTATTAACATCATTGATACACCAGGACACGTAGACTTCACAATGGAAGTTGAGCGTTCTATGCGTGTTCTTGATGCTGCTGTAGCTGTATTTGATGGTTCTCAAGGTGTAGAGCCGCAATCAGAAACTGTATGGCGTCAAGCAGACCGTTACGAAGTGCCTCGTCTAGCTTTTGCTAACAAAATGGATAAAACAGGTGCAGATTTTGATCTAGTACTTGATTCAATGGCTGAGCGCTTAGGTGCAAATGCTATTCCTATTCAGTGGCCAATGGGTGCTGAAGATAGCTTTAAAGGCATTATCGACTTAGTATCACAAAGAGCCTACATTTACAATGATGATCTTGGTGAAGATATCGATGAAATTGATATTCCTGCTGAATATGCTGAACTTGCTGAAGAAAAACGCGCACTTATGATTGAGCGTCTTTCAGATGCTGATGATGAAGTTGCTATGCTCTTCCTCGAAGGTGAAGATGTACCTGAAGAGATGATTCGTGCAGCAATTCGTAAAGGTGCAGTAGCTATCAGTCATTTCCCAGTACTTTGTGGTAGTGCACTTAAAAATAAAGGTGTACAACTTCTTCTTGACGCTGTTGCTGCCTATCTTCCTAGTCCACTGGACGTGCCAGCGATTACGGGTACAACACCAAAAGGTGAAGAAGAAGAACGCCCTTCTGATGAAAATGCACCACTTGCTGCACTAGCTTTTAAAATTGCAACTGACCCATATGTTGGTCGCTTGACTTTTGTTCGTGTTTATTCAGGTGTGCTTGAATCTGGTTCATACATCTATAATGCTTCAAAAGGCAAAAAAGAACGTGTTGGTCGTTTGTTGCTTATGCATGCAAACTCACGTGAAGAGATTGAAAGAATTGGTGCTGGTGATTTAGGTGCGGTTATTGGTCTTAAAGACACTGGTACAGGTGATAGCCTTACGCATCCAGACCATGAAATCTTGCTTGAGAGCATGGAAATTCCAGAGCCAGTGATTACTGTAGCAATTGAGCCAGCTTCTAAAGCTGATCAAGATAAGCTCGGTAACGGCCTGATTAAACTTTCAGATGAAGACCCAACCTTCCGTGTACAAACAGACGGTGAAACAGGTCAAACAACGATTTCAGGTATGGGTGAGCTTCACTTAGACATCCTAGTTGATCGTTTAAAGCGTGAATTCAACGTTAATGCTAACGTGGGTGCGCCACAAGTAGCTTTCCGTGAAACCATCACTAAAGCAGTTGATGTAGAAGGTAAATTTGTACGTCAATCTGGTGGTCGTGGTCAGTACGGTCACGTTAAAATTAAAGCTGAGCCACTTGAGCGTGGATCAGGCTTTGAATTTGTTAACGAAGTTGTTGGTGGTACTGTACCGAAGGACTTTATTCCTGCGGTTCAAAAGGGTGTTGAAGAAGCACTACAAAGTGGACCACTTGTTGGTTTCCCAATTGTAGATATGCGTGTAACACTTTACGACGGTAGTTATCACGAAGTTGATTCAAGTGAGATGTCGTTTAAGATTGCTGCGTCAATGGCAATTCAAGAGGCGATGAAGCAGGGTAGAGCAGCAGTGCTCGAGCCTATCATGAGCGTCGAAGCAGTAACCCCAGAAAACTACATGGGTGACGTAATTGGCAGCTTAAACTCACGCCGTGGTCAAATCCAAGGTATGAATCCTCGTGGTAATGCTCAAGTGATTGATGCATTTGTACCACTTTCTGAAATGTTCGGTTACGCAACTGACCTTCGCAGCCTTTCACAAGGTCGAGCGACGTTCACGATGGTTCTAGAGAAGTACATGGAAGTCCCAAAACAAGTACAAGAGGATTTGCTTAAGAAGTAAATTTTAGATTCTGGCTGAAAGGGGCCTTGTTCCTTTCAGCTTTTTAAAGCTTTACACCTTTATTTTTAGAAAATAAAAGAAAGATTTAAGGAGAAATAAAAATGGCCAAAGCCGTATTCGAGCGAACCAAGCCACACGTAAACGTGGGAACAATAGGACACGTTGATCACGGAAAGACAACACTAACAGCAGCGGTGACGTTTACAGCAGCAGCAGCAGATCCAAATACTGAGACGCAGTCA
>CALDTA010000009.1:0-2984 GCA_937924455.1 uncultured Deinococcales bacterium | reverse complement strand
ACAGCTTCCACCTTGCCTTAAAAGCCCCGCACTTTCTCCTGAAAATGCAAATGTGGAATTTGATAAAACTAAAGCTCCTGGGTCACAAGCTTCCCAGCTTGTAAGCCCTGATTCAAAATCGCCGTTGTTTAACAGCTCTTGGGTTGCTAATTGTTCTAGATTTATTTCTGGATTTTGTGAATCTGAAGCTCTGAGTTCTTCAAAAACTTGACTACTTACCGAACGGTAACTTATGTTTGCTAGTGCTTCTGGTAGCTCGAGCTCGTTTCCTAACGTTGTTCGGCTGTTGTCTGAACTACTGCCCAAACTACTGTCCGAACATGCTGCAATCACTAGCATAGCTAGTAGTATGCAACCTATGATGATGATTCGTTTCACAGTCTACTGCCCCTTAGATTGTTTTAGCATCTTACTTCTTTATGCTATTTTTAATATAGGAACAGCGACTACGCTTGCAGGTCAGTCTAGGATTAAGGTTTTGTGCTTTTGGTTCATTAACAATCCAAAAACAATCCAAAAACAATCCAAAAAAACCTAAAACCTAGTGTGAATTAAAACAGTTATCCACCATACTCATCAATATAATCTTCTATTGATGCCTTAATAACCTTACCTGCGTGTTCACGGTCATAAACCTGCTCAATCGAAACATCAATTTCTTTGCCTTTAACCATTTTATAGGTTTCAAAGTAGTGAACAAGTCTGCCAACTAATTCGTCTGGCATATCACTGATGTCTTTTACATTTTGCCAAACATTATCATTTTCAAGGATGGCAATGATTTTATCATCGGCTTCACCATCATCGACCATCTGTAAGCCACCCACTACACGAGCATTGAGCAAAATTTCTGATTTGTCTACAGGGCGTTCACTAATGACGCAAATATCGAGTGGGTCACCATCGCCAAGTTTAGATTTTGGCGATAAGGCTTTGACGCGTTCACCACAATAGGTTCTCGGTATGAAGCCGTAAAGCGCAGGATTTTGTGAAGAGGTGCGTTGTGGACGGTCTACACGTAAGTAGCCTGTCTTTTTGTCAATTTCGTATTTGACTAAGTCAAAAGGCGTGATTTCAATATAGGCATGAACAACATCTGGTGGGTTTGGACCAATTTCTAAACCGTGCCAAGGATGTGGACGCCAACGGTAAAAAGCTGAGGGGAAAGACATAGATGTACTCCTGTAGGGGATTAATTGATTGGCAAATTAAACTAGCTGACTATAAACTTCAGGACATAAGTTGTCATCAGGATAGTCTTAGTGCTCTGAATAGGTGCTGATTGTGGCATATTGATTAGCAATACCTAAAGGGCATGTGTAATTGAATAGCGTGTCGAGCTTGTGAATCTTGATTTGATGGTTTACAGATTCCAACCACCAGAAACTTCCAAGGTTACTCCTGTTATGTAAGCAGCTTCTTTAGAGATAAGATAACGCATTGCCCCGACCATTTCGTCTAAGTACCCTAATCGTTTCATAGGTATTTCTTCAACAGGTTTGGTGATGCTGTTCTCGATCACTCCTGGACTAATGACATTAACTGTTATGCCATGTTTAGCTTCAGTTTTAGCAAGTGCTTTGCTGTACAGGATTACCCCAGTTTTAGCGATGCCATAAGCAGCTATACTTGGTCGTGCCACGAGTTTTTCTGAGCCTGCATAGCCGATGTTTATGATGCGAGTGCCGTTTGGATTTTCTCTCATCAGCGGGATGGCAGTTTGGCAGGTGTAAAAGGTGCTGTGGAGATTGCTATCAAACATTTCGTGCCAGTCATTGAGACTGAAATCAGCTAGCGGTGCAAAAACGTAGTTCCCAACGTTATTGATAAGCACGTCTAGACCACCAAGTTCAGCAAAGCTATCTTTTACTAGCTTTTCAGCTTCCTCTGCTTTAGTAATATCTGCCTGTTTGACAATTGCTTTTACCCCAAATGATTCAGCTTTTTTAGCTACTTCTTTAGCTTCTGTTTGACTATTTATGTAGTGAACAACGACGTCATAGCCATCTTCTGCAAGTGCAAGTAAGAAAGCTTTGCCAATACCTTTTGCTGAGCCTGTAACCAGTGCAACCGCCATAGCTTATGCTAACATCTCTAATTCAAAAAAAATCCCTTTAAAAAAATTCCCCCCTTTGTTTGAAAGGGGGGCTAGGGGGGATTTTGCTTTTGATTTAAAAAACCTTAAAACCAGAATCTCCCCTAACCCCTCTTTAAAAAAGAGGGGGATGTAAAGCAGTTAAGCTTTATTTACAGAACCAAAAACATCTAAACGATCAGCCACAATTTGCTTCATAGCTTCTCTAGCGGGTCCTAAAATCTTTCTTGGGTCAAACTGCTTAGGATCATTTGTCAGTACTTCACGCACGATTGCAGTAAAGCTGAGACGTAAATCAGTATCAGTATTGATTTTAGCGATACCTTCAGTGACGGCTTTGCGTACATCATCTTCGTGGATACCACTTGCATCTTTAAGTTCGCCGCCTGCTGCATTTAGACGCTCAACCATATCTGCTGGTACACCACTTGCTCCGTGCATGACGAGTGGGTGTGGCATAAGACTTGCGATTTCCTGAATGCGGTCATGGTGAATGAAGGGGCGACCTTTGCCTTTGTTTGCCCCGTGAGAAGTTCCGATGGCTACAGCTAAGTAGTCTGCTCCAGAGTTGGTCATAAAGCGCTCTGCTTCATCTGCTTTCGTTAGAATAGCATCTTCTTCAGCAACGACGATGTGTTCTTCAACACCACCTAGACGACCAATTTCAGCTTCTACAGTTACACCCATTGCGTGAGCAGCTTCGACTACTCTAGCTGTTTCTTTGGTGTTTGTTTCTTCGTCTTCGTGTGACTTGTCAATCATCACAGAGCTAAAGCCCCAACGGATGCATTGTAGGCAAGATTCATAGGATGAACCGTGATCTAGGTGAACGGCTACAGGTACTGAAGCTTGTTTTGCTTCGTGAATAACCATTTCAATAAGAGGTCTA
>CALDTA010000008.1:0-6707 GCA_937924455.1 uncultured Deinococcales bacterium | reverse complement strand
GAACTAGAATCTTCACCAAAAGCAGAACACTCAATCACCCAGAGATTTTCTTTATCTTCAACGATTTTATGAAGCATCTCAGCTGTAAGCGTCAAAGGTTCACGGAAATAGCGCAATGCTCTCGTTTGACCGAGTGGTCCTTCAATAAGCGGTACATCTAATTGAGATGCTAATCGCTGGGCAAATTCAAAACGACCAGAGGCAGGCTGACCACGTAAGAAAATCAAATGCGGTAAGTCTACACGTTCTGCAGTTTGCTGAATTAAGCGTTTACGAATGGTTGGTTTTTGCTGATTTTCAAGTTTTGCACGTTGTGCATCTAGCCATATCTGAAAATCACTATTGATGTCATCTAAACCTTCGAGGAATTCTCCTGTTTCACTGCTAGGTATGACTTGAATTGCTTCTGGAAGGCTTAGTGGATTTTCTGTTTCAAAGGCAACGAAGCCAAGTTGTCGTAGCGTCGAGCGCAGTTTAGAAAGTTCTACACGTAGACTGTTTGCACTTGATGGACCGCCCCAAAGCAATTCAGCAATCTTTTCACGACGTGTAACACCCTCAAGTGCCAAATAATATAGCAGTGCAAGAGACTTGCGTTGCACTTTCAGTGTTTTCCCCATGAAATCTAAGCGTGCTGGTCCCCGTAGTGTTAATACTGGTTTCTCTTCATTATTCATTTTTTCTACCATCTCATCCTTGCTGGCTAGTTGTGATTTCTAGTTGCTATATGTCAAAAGTTCTTGAACTTTTTGGATACAACTTGTCAATACAATCTGCCTGTCAAGACTCTCCTTGAGTTTCCCTATTGTCCTCCCAATTACCCCTAACGTTGATGCAATTACTTATAAGCTTTTTTCATTAAATAACCCTAATTGCTCATTATTTATGAGTGTTAAGACGTAATGAAAAGCATATTGAGAGGTGTTTTTGCGTGCATCAATGCATACTTTTCCTATTCATACCAATTCCGCTTAATTCATTAATTCATAAGCTGTTCTGATTTAAAAATCTAACTAATATAGCCTTTAACTGCGAAGCGGCATGTGATTGAGCACCTGACGCTTCTAGCTGGTTATTTAATTAACGATATTGTCGGACTCGGTATCAGGATGTACACCAAATAATTAGTGTGCGTGTTACTTGGATTTGGTAATACTTTATAGGGGTATGTATATCTTTAGGTAATGCGCAATTTGCCTATAGAATTTTATAGCACCCTATAATACCCTATAATACAAAGAGTATGCGAAGTACCTAATCGCACCTTCAATTTTTATCTCCTCCACATATAGTCAAATACCGTTTTGATGCTTGCATTCTGACATTACCTGTATTTTGAAATAAGTAATCTATAGTATAGGTCTGATAAAAAGACTTATTCAAAGGCTTTATAAAGTAAAAGACTTTAAAAGTAAAATATCTTCTAGATAATGGTAATAACGAATGCATTACATCTAAAGGTTTTAAACGTAATTGCACTCATCCTACGTTACTGGACTTTGCTAAATCGTGTGAATTATTGCGAATATCCTTAATAAAGGCTTAAAAAATGCTAATTTTGCGCTTTAATGACGTTATTGATTACACTTTATTCACCTGATTACATCTATGTAATCAGGTGAATAACTGGATAACTAAGAAGCATCTTTAATGCTTAGTAATGATGGATGAGCAGAAATCAAATGAAACGACGAGAGCTTTCTGATGCTTTTTCGTTATATCCAAGGAGTCTAGCTTCTTGCTCACCAGAATAGATTGTTTCCTGAAGAAAGTGCTCAAAGTTATTTGGTGTTTTGTCAAAATGTAAGCCAACAACTGTACCAGTAAAGCGAAAGTGGTCATTGACTTCGCCACGTTTTGAGATTCTAAGGCAGGCTTTACCACTTCCTAAAGTAAATCTACCGTATTCACGACCAATTTCAGACAGTACATAGAGACCGTAGCCAGAATTATCAAATACGTTTTTTACTTTATTATTAGAACGGCTTAGTCCAGGCAGGACAACTTTATTAAGCGCATCGCAGTCATCTAAGATTGGCACTGTACTTTTGATTGAGTGGCGTATCCCGATACCACTATCGATGATGCCAAGCTGAACTTGACCATTGCTCCAGCGTTGACCGCAAACATAGCAGTGTGTTGCTTGGGCATGTTCAAAAACATTGCGAATGACTTCTCGGATGCTATAGGCAATGCTCCAATAAGCATCAGGAGATTGATTTGGGTCAACTAAGATTGCTGCGAGTTTTTGGCTTTCGTCTAAAATGACATCTCGTAATTTGCGATAAGGCGCTTGTGTGAGCGCTAGCAGCGTCTCTTTTTCTATGCAGGTAATTGGCATAAAGCTAGTTGTGCCAGTTGCTTCTCCAACGCTATGACCGATATTTTCAAAGCCACAATAATCAAAGAAACCCATGTGCATAAGATAACTTTGGGCAGGGCTATTTTTTCTGAAGCCTTCAAGATAGGTTTTGTAGTTATTTCGGTTGCGTTGTTTGAGAACATCACGCAATTTTGCACCTATAACAAGACTAGCAACAGGACGTGCAAATTCTAAGTCTGCTAGGTTAATGGTTACCTTTGGTTCATTGCGGATGCTTTCAAGATTATTCAGCGTTTGTTGAAATTGCGGTCCGTAATTTAAGCGTTTTGGCAGAGTTAGTAGCATGGAGGAAGTATAACACATTTTACCTTAATAAATAAGGTATTCCTTAAATCAAACCTTCATATTTTCAACCTTTAGCGTGCTATTTGTCCGTATCTGATAGCAGTTGCAAAAAAGATTCCATCAGTCAGAAAAGCTTTTGAATTACTGTTGAAGGTGTTGAAGGTATTGAAGGTGTTGAAGGCGTTGAAGGTGTTGAAGGCATAGTAGCTTCAATATAGACATCAATACGAAATCGGTGATTAATGTGGTGTTGGGATTAATAAATAATGCAAATGCCATGAATGTGGAGGTCAGGAGGCAGAAAATATAGTTGATTGCATAACAACATGCTTAACAACATGCTGGGTCTGTCTCAAATTATGACGCAACAACCTTAAGGGGGTGTTGATACACTGCATTAAATAAATAACCTTCTTCGTTGTAGGGTATTTCCATAGGTTGAATGTTTCCTACATCATCGTAGGCTCTGGTCATAATGCTTTGTTCACCAACTGGTGCATCCCACTCAAATTCAAAACGTGTCCATGCATAACGTGCGCTAGATTTTAATAGTTCAGATTTTGATAGTTCTGGTTCTAGAAGTTGGGCATCTGTCCACGTTGTACCTGCATCGTCACTCCATTCAACTCTGGTGATTTGATTGGCTGAACGGGCAATGCCACGGAGCATTTGTTTACCAGCTTGTAATGTTGCACCCCATGCCAGTGCTAAAGAACTTTTGATATTTTGTTCGGTAATTGTGCCACCAATTGCTGGAGCATACTCTGCGGCTGGCCATTCTGGACCTATAAAGACATAGTTTTTGGTATTGCGATTTACCCAGATTTTTTTGCTAGATACCGTTATATTTCCAACCCATTTGATGCTGTTTGAACCAATCCAGCCAGGTACAAGTAAGCGAAGGGGAAAACCGTGATCGGGGAGGAGCGGCTCACCATTCATGAAGTAGGCGAGAATAGTATCAGGGTCAAGCGCTTTTTCGATTGGGATAGGTCGACTGACACCACCTTCAGGGGAATGGATGTCCAAGCCTTTTGCGTTTACATCTACTGCATCGGGCTCGAGCCCTGCCATTTCCAAAATGGTTCGCAGGCTGACGCCAGTCCACACAGCATTGCCTACGCCACCTAGCATCCAAGGTGTCATAAAGAAGTTACCTGACTTAGCTTCTTGCCCCATGACTTCTTTAAAAAGGTTGCGTTGACTGCCTGCACATTCTAGAAAAGCTATCAAGCTGTGACTTGGTAGTTTTAGGATAGCGTCATAGCTAAGTTCTAGCGGTTGTTTTATGGCATTGCCTTCTACTCGGAGTACGTATTTATCTGCATCTATAAGAGGTGTGCCACCAGCATCAGCACAAACAAAAAAGTCTTTGTTTGCTGTGATGAAACTGTTGTGTGCAGTTGGGTGGGTTTCTAGGCTATCGCCCAGCTCGAGCAAACCTGATGTATCCTTGTACCACTTTGTGATAGGTGCCTTTTCGTCAGACATATTGGATATCCTTATAGATTGAATATTCTAGTAGTATACCTGACAAACTTCTAAGTAGCATATAAATTTTGTTGTGATTATTTGTAAAGGGGGATGGTGTGAAACCTCAACTCAACAGTCTCTCCAAACTATTGAGCTGAGAAATAAGTAAGCTCACACTCACTTTTACCTTACGGGTTTAAACATTATACGGACAGTATGCATAACTACAGTTTTTGTTGTACTTACAAAAAATAAAAAGGTGTCATGGAACATGACACCTTTCTGAGGAGAGAATTGAGTGCGACTTCTAAGAGTATGAGCTTGAGTTGAGTTCGTACTCAAAATTAAAATATTGTGTTTAAGCTGATAAATCTGTAGTGCTTTCTACAATCTAGGTCTTTTGTTTTTTATGTTTTTGGAGTGCTAGACCAAAAAAATTATGATAATTACCAAGGGTAATATCATAGGTAATGTATGAAGGTTTAAAGTGCGAGATATGACAATACAAAAACTTACCGACACCCTATTTAATACCGATACTAAATAGGGTGCGGAGAGAAGAGTGTGTAGAGTGCGAACTTACGCTACAAAATATTGGTAGTAAGGTATTAGAGAGATACCTTAAGTAGTGAAACTAGCAATATTGGTTATCCAATAATTAGGAGTTTGTAACTTATCGCAAGCTCAATAGACTATAATGTCGTAACTCTTACAAGATTCTTACGAATATGCTTATCTCAATGGTAATGTTTCCTAGCGAATTTAGGTGTTTTTGCTAATTTTCAATATAAAAAATGTGGGCTGACTGAACTACAATCAACCCATACACACTCAAACTCTCCATAAAGTCTCAAATTTGATAGACTTTAACGTAGAGCTAGAGAACTATATAGTGTGCTGGCTTACAAAAAAATCACATTCATTAATCGAAAGCGATAATTCTATAGTTTAGTGTTGGTTCCAATACTGAACATAATTTTGCGAGATGTTAGGGGGCAGTTTTAGTAGTTTGTTTCTTATGAATTCTTTTCCACAATTTAATACCAATTCCGCTTAATTCATTCATTAATTCGTAAGGTATGCTAACTTAAAAATCTAATACTAAACTGAAAGAAAAAAGTCATAGTCCATGAGCAAAGAAAGTTGTCATTAGAATCGAAGGACAAAGAAGTTAAAAGACATCGTCATATTGGTAATTATGACATTTATGATTCACTTCGGTATAACTGGGAAGCAGAATGTGGTTGAGCACCTGACGCTTCTAGTTGGTTACTTAATTAACGATATTGTCGGACTCGGTATAAGCAATGAAAAAGTTCCAGTCATCTAGACTGGAACTAAAAAATTTTTAGAAAATTTTACTGTAGCTTTAAAGTGGCTTTGAACTAAAGTTTTGCGATTTCCTCAAGAATTCCATCTGCATGTAAGGTAAATTCACCTGGAGATGTTTCCACGTGTTGAAAACGTAAGTTGCCTTCTTTATCAATGATAAATACAGCTCTTGTGCTTATGCCTGCATCTTCTAAATAAACACCGTATGATTTAGCCACTGCGCCGTTCATATCTGCAAGTAGAGGTACTTCGATGCCAAACGCTTCTGCCCATGCTTTGTGTGCATAGAGGCTGTCACGGTTTACGCCGATAACTTCTGTATCTGCTGCTTCGAAGTCACTTTTGCGACTTGAGTATTCAGGAAGCTGATTGCTACATACAGGGGAGAAGTCTAGTGGGTAGAAGACAATGACAACGTTTTTCTTCCCTTTGAAGTCTTCAAGGTTGATTTCACTATCTAGGTGTGATTTGAGGGTAAAGGTTGGTGCTGCTTTTCCAGTTTCAAGGCTCATAGCTTAACTCCTTAGATTGGTTAGAATATCAGATTGCTTAGAACATCTCTTAGAACAGCTCATAGAACATCTGTGTCTAACGCCAAGATGTATCAAGTATACCCTTAGCTATAAGCGCTTCTATAGGTACAACTTACGATTTGTTTGCTTATAGGGTGCTTATATGGCATTTGCATTAATAATGCCCGTAGCCTTGCTAGATAATCAGCATTGCTAGATAATCAGCATTGCTAGATGATTTTACCTCAAGTTGGGTGTTGTTATGTCTCTAACGCTAAATACCTAAGTTTTTTCGCTACCTCACTACAGGAATTTTTTTTGTAATTGCTGACATGTGGCTAGTTGTGTACAAAAGCTAGTGCAGTATCTAGATTAGTGTCTGTATGAATAGTGCCTGAAACTAAGACGCTAACCCGAGCTTGGATATGATTCAAGGCTAAGCCTTCGCTGGTTTTAAAGGTAATACCGATATTTTTTGCGTCAATTCTAATAAGTTCTGCTAAACGTTCTTGCATAGCTGAACGGTACTGACCTAGCTTGGGTTTGTCTAGCGTAATGACCATAGCAAGGTTGATGATAGTGAAATTGTCTATGGTGTGATTGAGCATATCGAACAGTTTGAGCAAAAGTTCTGCACTATCTGCATCTTTGTAGCTTTGATTTGAAGGTGGAAAGTAAGTGCCAATATCACCGAGGGCAAAGGTGCTTAGTAGCGCATCGCT
>CALDTA010000007.1:0-8913 GCA_937924455.1 uncultured Deinococcales bacterium | reverse complement strand
ATGATAAGGAATCGACGACGGTAGCCTGCCCAGACAATAGCTACGAGCAGTGGAAAGGCAAAATTGCCAGCTTCGCTTGCAAAGGATTGCAAGCGGGGTAGGCGGATGCCATCTGTGATTTTTAAAGTGTTCCAGCCAAAGCCTAGACCATAGAACTGACGAATGCCTCGGTCATCTTTACCAAAGGTGTCAATCGTGACGGTTGTTAATACAGGTAAAAGGTCAACGAAAATGAGCGCAAGCATGACAAGCCCCAATATTGAGAGAATGCCGATAAGGTCTACATATCTATCAAGTGACCATGCATAAAGCGTTCTTGGAATGAAGGCAAAAAGGCAGAGTGCCACCAAGACTTTGATGCTGTGAGAGAATAGTGGTTGCAAATCTCCAGCGGAGTTGGTATTTAGAACAGAGACGGCAATGAGCACAAAGGTGTAGGCAAGATAGGCAATGACAAAGCCCCAAAACCAGAACTGATAGTGGGTGCTGTAGGTGGGTACGGTGAGATCGAGCTCTCTCTGAAGCAGCGCAGCCACTGGCAACAATGCAACTAGAAAGAAAAATCCAAGCTGATAAGCCGTAGGATTAAACACCTTCAAGATAAATGGATAGGAAAAGATAATCGAAAAGGCAACTAAAAATATGATTAGTGAAGGTAGTAAAGAGCGGAGCGGTAGTGATTTCATGTTAAGTATTGGCTAAAAGCTATCATTTAAGCGTTACTGGTACAGCAACATTATAAGCTATACCCTCAGCTTCTTTAACAGCGACATAAACCATCGTTGCTTCACCATTTTCCACTAAGATGTGCGGTCGTTCAAAGCGTTGAAAATAGGTAGTTGTACCATCATCCCAATTAACTCGTCTTCGTGAAGCTAGAGCATGATTTGCAGCTTGCCATTTGAAGCCATCTTTTGATTGAAATAAGGCTAGTGAACGACCGTCAGGTGCTTTTGAATAGTAGCCTGTTACATCGTGAGCAAGCATCAGATAATACCCTTGTTGATACCAAATGTCTGGGTCTTCAATATGAGTTGTATTATCTAATATAGGCTCAGAATTTACCGTGAATGGACCAAGGGGATGGTCACTAGTCGCAGCTAAGAGACTAATTTGTTGATGTTCGTTTTCTTGTTTGATGCCTTTATAAACGAGCAAAAAGCCACCTTCTGGTTTTTCCAGAATGGCAGGATTGGCAGTAGCTAAGCTATCTAAATCTCCTGCTGAGTTTGGTGCTATAAGTGGCGTATCAAAGCGTTGCCAAGGACCTTCTGGGCTATCTGATACTGCAACACCTAATCTTCGTTTGTCTTTTAGATATTGTCGTGCCTCTGTTTGTTCAGGGTTCTCAGGTAGTTTGGGAACACCTGTGTAGTAGAGGTAATACATACCTTGGTATTCCAAAACTTGCGGGCTATGAACCATGCCACTATCCCAGCTATCCCGTTTATCTGAGTGCTTAGTTAGTGCATCATCTGCTCCAGTAAAGACAGTTTGTTGGAATCTAAATGGACCAGCAGCATTGTTTGAAATTGCCAGTGCTATTTCACTATGGGTGAGCCAGCCAGCCATACCTGTTTCTTTTGGCCAACGAGAGTAGAACATGTAGTAGCTATCTGCTACTTTGATAACATCTGCACCCCATATGTACCAATTTTCTTGAGTGAAGATGCCATCTTGATTGCTTTGAGACAAGACAAGTTGCTTGGGTTGTATTTCACTGGATTGTATTTCGAATTGTGCCTGAGAGACAGTATCTTGAGAAGCAGCATTTTGAGAAGCAGTATCTTGAGAAGCAGTATCTTGAGAAGCAGCTTTAGGTACTAAACAACTTATGAGTAAGCAAACTAGAAAAATATATATGTGTTTCATGATCGTTGTGAAAAGTAGATAGCTGCAAGCTTATTGACTATTTATTGCATATCAGGCTGTTTTAAGACTATATGTTCTATCCTCGCTAGTATGGCTATTTACGACTAATTCTGGCTATATTACAATCGTGTAACGATGCAGTAGCCAATAGTGTGTATTATACCTATATAGATTATGAGGCAGAATATGTATACCCCTGATTGGGTTTCCAAAGCAGTTTTTTATCAGATATTTCCAGACAGATTTGCCAAAAGCGATACAGTTCCTAAACCAGATCGTTTAGAGGCATGGGATAGTCCACCTACGGTACATGGTTACAAAGGTGGCGATCTTCGTGGCATTATTGAAAAGCTTGACTATTTGAGTGATTTGGGTATTACAGCACTGTATTTCAATCCCATTTTTCAATCTGCCAGCAACCACCGCTATCATACCTATGATTACTTGCAAGTAGACCCAATGCTAGGTGGGAATGAAGCACTTCGTGATTTGATTGATGCTTGTCATGCCAGAGAGATGAAAGTTGTACTAGATGGTGTGTTTAATCATGCAAGTCGTGGTTTTTTTCAATTTCACGATATTTTAGAAAATAAAGAGCATAGCCCTTATCTTGATTGGTTTCATGTCAATAAGTTTCCACTAAATGCTTACACAGAGCATGATATTGGCTACTCGGCTTGGTGGGGAATGGCCGCATTACCGAAGTTTAATACAACTAATCCTGAGACCAGAGAGTTTTTGCTGTCTGTTGCTGAGTATTGGCTTGAGTTTGGTATAGATGGTTGGCGCTTAGATGTACCTAACGAAATCAATGATGATGTTTTCTGGCAAGAATTTCGGGAGCGCTGTCGGGCAATCAACCCAGAATGTTACATCGTAGGCGAAATCTGGGATGATGCTAGCCATTGGTTAAAAGGCAGTCAGTTTGATGCAGTGATGAATTACGAGTTCACACGAGCAATTTTTGGCTTTGTGGGTGCTGATACGCTCAATCATGAGCAGGTGTCTAAGTGTGGTTATGTACATATTCCAACCTTGAATGTTGAAGGTTTTGCCACAGAAATTGAAAAAGTTCTAACGAAGCACCGAGCAGAAGTGACGCAGGTGCAGCTTAATCTTTTAGGTAGTCACGATACGCCAAGAGCGTATACGATTCTTGGTGAAGACTATGCTGCCTTAAAAATGTCTTATCTATTTTTGTTTAGCTATGTAGGCGCGCCATGTGTTTACTATGGTGATGAGCTAGCTTTGAAAGCCAATCATGATCCTGAGAATAGGCAGTCGATGCCTTGGAGCATTCCTAGTACTTGGGATATGGACTTGCGTAGTTATATTCAAACGTTGATTAGTTTGCGAAAAGAGCAAGAATGTTTGCAAATTGGTGCGTATAAGACTTTATTTGCACAAGATGGTGTGTATGTATTTGCCCGTTATACGAGTGAGTCGTGTATGGTTGGTGTTTTGAATACTAAGCATGAAGCTGTTGACGGATGGACCTTTGATGTTGAACTTGAAGAGATTAAGGGAGAGTTTGTGGATGTGTTGGGGGTAGGGGGTAGGCTCGAGCCCACCCAAGACCCTTCTTCTAAAGCACTAGTCCTGAATGCCATTGCCCCAAGAACAGCTTACCTATTCAAAAAGCTCTAGATGCTTGGGCATCGCTCAAAAATGAACACATTTCATGGATTTCATGGATTTTATGGATTTTATGGTCTAACATCTGCGTATAGTCTAACATCAGTGTATAGCCTAGCATCAGCTACTAGGAGCATTTGAGTTCAAAGACAGACCTATTGAGATTGTTTCATACATATCTTTTCATACATAGCGTGTAAACTAAACCTTAAGCAGTTCAGAACTACAAGCAAAATTACGAAATATATTGCACTTCCCTGTTCTGAATAATGTTTAGATTGTGACAGAGCTATGTTTCAACTTATCTTTCTTCTGACTGTACTTGCCATCCTTGCGGGGTTGATTGCTTTTTTGGGCGATCGTCTAGGCAGTTATGTCGGTAGAAAGCGTCTTAGCCTCTTTGGTTGGCGTCCTAGACGTACAGGACGTTTTATCGGCATCCTTGCAGGGGTTCTGATTATGTTTAGTACCCTTGGTGTTGTTTCGCTTATCGATAGAGACTTAACACGGACGATTATTCAGGCAGATGACATTCGTCGTGAAAATGCACAGCTCAATGAAGAACGCAATTTACTTCAAGAAGAAATTCAACAGGGGCAAGAACAACTGGCTACAGCCCAGCAAAATTTTCAAGTTGCTTCACAAGAGCGTGATAGTGCCTTGACTGAGCGTGACGCTCTTGTCAGTGAAACCGCTACGCTCACAGATGAATTGACGACCTTGAGAGCGCAAAACATTCAGGCGGATGCACAACTTAGTCAAGTTCTTACAAATTTAACTGCTGCTGAAGCAGACTTAGAGAGTGCGAATAGGGAGAGAGAACTAGCGCTACTGGTTCGAGATAGTGCTGTGCTTGAGCGAGACAATGCTATTAATGATGCAAATGACGCTGAGCAAAAATTACAAGTGGTTCGAGAAGATTTAGAGACTGCAAAGAGGGAAAGGGAATTGGCGCTACTGGTTCGAGATAGTGCGATTCTTGAGCGAGATAATGCGGTCAATGCTGCAAATGATGCTGAGGAAAAATTAGGCTTGGCTCGAGCCGAGCTAGATAGCTCCCAAAGTGAACTTGCAGATTTAGAAGCAGTTTTAGTGAGTACACAAGAAAATCTTGACATTGCCAAAATTGAAATCAATCAATCCTATATCGAAGCAAATCGTTATTCTCAAGAAGTTACAAAATTAAAAAATCAAATCAGTGATAATTTGCTCGCCAACCAACAAACGCTTTTTAGAGCAAATCTACTGCGGGACCAAGCCGAGGCCTTACAAAGGCAAAAAGAGCTTTTGGAGCAAGAAAAATTGGCTTTAGAATCTAGCAATGCAGAGTTGCAATTTACACTAGATGATCTTTTTATGCGTGAACTTGTTTTAGAGAGTAAAGTTAAAGAGTTGCAAGAAAGGTTAGATTCCTCGACAGAAGAAGCTGAAGCGAGTCGGGCACAACTTGCAGAAATTAGCCAACGTGCTTTTAGCTATGCCAAGGGCGAGACGATTTACAATGCACTGATAGACGCTTCAACAACAGAAGAAGCTTTTGAACAACTGTCAGCGATGGTTACAAGTGCAAAACAAGTTGTTAGTAATCGTGGTGCTTCAGGTCTCAATGTGTCTTCTGAAAAGGTTGATAGTGTCATCCAAGAAGTTTTACAAACAGAAGAAGGAGATGTAGTAACTCTAACGGCACCAGACTTTATAGTCATGGGTCAAGCGGTCAATCCAGAAGTGAGTATTGCTGAAAATAGTGTCGTCGCTGAAGCTGGAAAACTCATTGCAACACGGCAATTGACTGTTGAGGAAAGTAGCACAGTTGAAAGCCTAGAAAGTGAATTGTCACTCTTGGCTGAAGATGCCAATAAGCGATTACAAAGCTTAGGTATGTTGAGTAAGCTATCACCTATTCAAGAGGATGTTTCAAGCTTTGTGCAAACATTGACGGATCATCAAGGTTCTGTTGTAGTGGGGCTTGTAACGACAGAAGCGATTTATAAGGCAAGCGCAAGTGGGCTCGAGCTGTTAGTCTTGCGCTAAGATAAATAATAAGATGACTAAATGCTGGAAGTAAGACTCCTCAAAGATATTGACGAAATTGCCTTTTGTGAAGACATTCAAAAAGCAGCATGGGGTATGCATGATGCAGAAGTTGTTCCTGCGCCTCAAATTAATGCGCTCTACTATTCGGGGGGAATGGTTGCAGGAGCCTTTGATGGTTCAAAGCTTGTAGGCTTTATCTTAGGCTTCCTTGCTAAGCACGCTGCCAATCCAAACCCGAATGCAGTTCTTGAAAGAGATGATGTTGGCATTCATTCACACATGATGGCAGTGTTGCCTGACTATCAAGGACAAGGTATTGGTAGACGTTTGAAATGGTTTCAACGTGATTGGTGTTTATCCGAAGGCTATAATTGGGTGAGCTGGACTTTTGATCCATTACAAGCAAAAAATGCCAAACTAAATTTTGAGTATTTTGGTGTTTTTGCCAACCACTATAAAGTCAATGTCTATGGTGAAATGCGAGATGATTTAAATCGAGGTATGGAAAGCGATAGGTTGTTGGCATGGTGGGATTTGCAGGCTGAATCAGTTCAAGACCTCAGCGAGGGTAAAGCCCAGTTACAAGAAAATACAAAGGAAATACCATACGCTTTAAAGATAAACGAAAAGTCTTTAGTGCCAAATCTGGAACTGGATGAAAAAATCGTTCGTCTTGAAATACATAAAAACCTTGTTGTATTACTGCAAACAGATTTAGACTTTGCCCATGCGTGTCGTAAGGTGACACGAGACGTGTTTTTGCATTACTTCGCAAAAGGCTATACAGCTAAGCGTTTTGTTGAGAGTAGCTATATTCTTTACTTACCGTAATTCTTTTATTCTGATTTTTCCAAAGCTGCCATAGCTGCGCCAACAATACCAGCATTATTGAGGAGCTTTGCTGGAACCATTTTGGTTTTTACATCGATGTGCGGAAAGAACTTTTCGCTACGCTTGCTCACACCACCACCAATGATAAATAGATCGGGTGAAAAAAGGAATTCTAAGTGATTTAAGTATTTTTCGACGCGACCTGCCCACTTTTCCCAACTTAAATCTTCCTCTTCACGAATGCGTGCAGCAGTCCATGCCTCAGCTTTTGGGTGTTTACCAACACCAACGTGACCAAGTTCTGTATTTGGTACAAGTTTGCCATCTAGAAAAAGTGCAGAACCAATGCCAGTACCAAAGGTTAGCAGTAAGACAATACCATCGACACCTTTACCTGCACCAAGCTTCACTTCTGCTAATCCTGCTGCGTCAGCGTCATTGAGAACGGTAACAGGGCAACCTGTTTTCTTTTCAAAAAGTGTATCAGCATCTGTGCCAATCCATTTTTTGTCCACATTTGAGGCTGAAAGTGTGTGTCCTTTTTTTACAATCGCAGGAAAAGTACAGCCGATAGGCGCATCTTTCCAAGAAAAATGGTCAGCTAGTGCCGCAACGGTTTTAGCAACAGCTTTTGGCGTAGCTGGTTGTGGCGTAGCTATGCGGTGACGCTCGGCTACGAGTTTACCTGTTTTTACATCAATAGGAGCACCTTTGATGCCAGACCCACCAATGTCTATACCTAAGATTGTTTCTTTCATGAGTTTAGTTTAAAGGGTTTATGATGATAATAAAAGCACACTGGGTGTGTCTGAGTACTGGGTTTGTCTGAGTATAGCTAATTCTGATTATTCACCCTTAGAGTTTCACTTTTTAAAGCACTAGTTGGCGTGTTAATGATTGTTGATGTTTCAAGTACTACGCTTTTTGCGAATGAGCCACGATAGCCCCAAGCTTGCTAGTAGGATCAGACTTGCTGCTATCAAATAACTGATGCGAATATTAATGTTGCCAGCATCAAAGTCACCTTCGATAGATGCTCCTGCCAGAACTGCCATAAGACCGCCAGGAGTACCACCAATGGCTGAGGCAAGCAGAAAGGCAGGTAGATTCACCTTACAAAAGCCTGCTGCAAAATTAACTACGTCGCCTGGCATGAATATGAGCCTAGCAATTAGGGTACTTTCGAAGGTGTTCTGCTGAAGTCGTGTGACAAAGTTTTTTCCTAAACCAGTTTTAGCATCATCCGCACTGCTAAGTTGCTTTGGGCGAAAATATGCAGCAAGGTAATAACTTATCACTAAAGATAAAAGTGTTGCGACCATGCTTAGTAGAAAACCAAAGACAATGCCATAGAGATAGCCCGCAGCCACGACTAAAAGTGTACTAGGTAGTAGCAATATAGGGCGAATCAGAAAGGATACAAATACAGCACCAATACCTAGTGGATGTTCTTTTGCAAAACTAACAAGTTGTTGTAAAAGTTGATTAAATGTAATGTCTTGAGTTCTAGCAACTATCCAGAAACTAAGAATAATAAGAAGCCAAAATACAAAAACGATTATTTTTTGCCATTTGGCAGATTGATTAGACACATGAATAGTTTAGCGATAGCTAATGGGAGTATGTGCCATATATATTGCATTTTGAGTGTATCCAAAACATATTCAAATATGATTTTGCGACATACTATGTATACTTATTTTAAGCTCATATCATTTTTTGTAAGATAGTATCAACTTCTTTGATAGAGATAGCTTTATCGTGCCAACGTACATCGTCTGGAGTCATGTGCTTAAGTTTTCCTTCAGGAAAGCTATCAACCTCTTTTAAAAACGATTTGTATGAACCACACTTTCTAGCGAGTTGTGCAAAGCCTTCGTCTTGTGTGAGCCAGTAGCAAATGTTCCAAGTTTGATGATTAGAGAAAGCTGCCTTTTCCAGTTCTTGTGAATGTTCTTGTGAATGTTCTTGTAGAGAGGTTGGGGGAGATATAGGATTAGACGACATACAATTAGCCCTCTACAAGCGTGGCAAAGACATCTTGTTGCCAGCCTTCTTGTCGTAAGACGCAGCTCATTTCTATGAATGAAAGCGCAGTATTTGCATCGAATTCAACAGCTTTACCACTTTCTGTTTGTGCTGCCTCGCTAATAAGCTCACGAACAAGGTCTTCTAAAGCCTTATTAATTTTTGGCTTGAGCAAAGTGTGCAGTGTTTCAATATGATATGTAGGGTTATCAGCCATTGTATCTACCTCCCAGTTAGAAAATACAAAGCTTAGATGGAAAGTCCTTCAAGACACTAATTCAGTGTTGAATTAAAGGATTTTCTGGAGAAGAATTTGTAGGGATAATTAAGTACGTAGTAGCGAAACCATAAACACATCATGGTCTGCACTAAGTTTTGTAATAAGCAAAAGCTTGTATTACGTGTACTTATAAAATCCTAACACTATGCTCATTGATGTGATATGTCATCCCTCTTACAAAAGGTTCATGCTGTAGCAAGCTAATGCGTAGCATTGCTATTGCCCATCCAAAA
>CALDTA010000006.1:0-4057 GCA_937924455.1 uncultured Deinococcales bacterium | reverse complement strand
GCTTGATTATTCTCAATGATGTTATTTTCTAAACTGCTACTTGCAATCCCATCAAAATAAACGCCATACCAGAAATTGCCATCTATGCGATTATCAGTTAGCACAAGTTGAGCGCTGTCATTAATTGTAATGCCATTAATGCTATTTGCTGATATTAAGTTGCCAGTGGCGACACCACCACTTTCACCAGCGTAAAACAAACCTGTTTTAGTATTGGTGCGAAGCGTGTTTTGTTCTATTCGAGGTTGTGCACTACCTACAACAGATATGCCATAGCTGCCGTTATCCTCGCTAACATTCGCAAAAGCAGTTCCTTTGGCAGCATCAAAATACATAATACCTGTTTCACCGTTTTGGCTAAGATTATTATTTTCTAAACGTGGACTAGCTTCTCCACCTACGCTGATACCGTGAAGACCGTTGTCCTCAATAACGTTGTTGCTGGCAGTGCCAGAGCTTGACTGAAGAAATAAAATGCCATTCTGACCATTTTTCTGAATCAGGTTTCGTTGCAAGGTTGCTTGACTAGCATCGCTTATATATACGCCATGAAGTTGATTATTTTCAAAGGTGCTGAAGGTTATGTTGGCAGAGCTCGAGCCTAATAACCACAGCCCCATGCCACCTTGATTCATAGCACCATCCCATTTTGCCCCAGAAAAACTCACCTCTTGTAAATCCACAGTACTATTCTCGGCAACAACCACATTTGCCCAACGGTCACCACTGTGCTCAAAAGAAACACCACTAGCTTTGAAATGCATCGAATTAAGTTTTAAAACATACCCTTCGGTACTAGAGGTAATAATAGTCTTTTCTGCACCTGCGCCTATAATTTCTAGGTCTTTATTCAGACTTAGTGCAGCATTGATATCAAAACTACCTTCACCTAAACGAAGTACACCACCTAATTGGGCAAGTCGGATAAAATCTGTTGCAGAGCTAACAAAACGTTGCGCATCTTCAGATGGACTCACAAGTGCTACTGGAGCAGTTTGCGTAGCATTTTCGGAATTCGCAGTTTCAATATTCGATTCAGACTCTGCTTCAGTATTAGAATCAGTATTAGAAATAGGGCTACTATCTTGAATCGTTGGCGTTGAATTTTCCTGATTACCAATTTGAGTAGTTGCGTTAGGTTCTTCATTCGATGCTGCTTGTGCTTCTGCTGGCACGGCAAAGTTCACTGTATTAGAAAAATCAACACTCTCTAGCTCTGCCAAGCGAACCGTCACATCCGTATTTCTGCTTCGTGCAATAGAAGCCCTATCATTGAAATCTTCAAAGCCATCTTTAGTTAATCGAATGTCATAAACACCTAAATCAAGTGCATAAGCTATTAAGGGTGTCTGACCAATCAACGTGTCATTGACAAATACATCAGCGCCAATAGGTTCACTATAGACAGTAATACTCCCAAAGTTTTCTCTAGCATTAGCATTCGAAGCACTTTCCTCAGATGAACCAGTTTGCACACTTTGCCCAGTTTGAGAATTACTAGCTCCATCTACACGTTGGCTTCCTTGTTGGCTTCCTTGTTGTATTTGACTTCCTGTTTGTGTTTGAGCAACCAGCTCAATACTATCATTAGTCAACTGACCTGCAATAATTTGAAAATAGCCATCAACAACATTGTAGCCATCGTGGGAAATACGAATATCATACCTGCCCTTATTTAGAGGAAATTGCTCAATCGGTGTTTTACCCAGAAAGTCTTGATTTACATAAACATCAGCACCTTGAGGGTTTGTCACAAGACTAAGAAACCCACTATCAGCCGTCACGTCTGGTCTTGACATTGGCGTTTTGCCAGCACTATCAGTAGCTAAAGAAATTTGATTGCTCAACCCTGAAGAAGCGTCGTTTGCAGCATATATAGGCTGTGACAAGCTACGTAATTGTGGACTTTGCTCAACTAGCGCAACAATATCCACAAAAATATTTGCACGTTGTTGCACTGGTAATTGACTGCTTGTACCTGCAAAGTGCAAACCGACAATTGCACCATCGCTATAGGCAAAGACTAGCGCACCTGAGCTTCCTTCTTCCGAGTCACATCTGTGGGGTCTATCAGTTTCAGTATTGAATTGCCTAAACTCTCCCACCATCTCTATAGGAAGCTGCTCTAACTGAGAACGTTTAAGTAACGTACAGTTTCGGCGTGTAATCTGTTTTGGTTTTGCTTTCGTATGGTGAACCATAAAGAGTTCTTCATTCTCAACCGCACTTCTGTAGCGCAGCGGCACATAGCCATAAATACGTCCAGGTGAATTTTCTACCCGTAAGATTGCATAATCAAGTTGTTCACTACTTTCAAGAACTCGAATATCAACAGGGTAAATATCACCTGACTGCCCAAGGGTCAAAAAATCCATTCGTAAAAAAGCATTAACCAATTCAATTCGACTTTCTTGATTGGGAACGCAGTGATAATTGGTAATAATAATATCTTCTGCTATTAGTGTGGCAGTACAACCATAAGCACCTGATAAACGCCTGCCATCCACTTCTAAAATAGTTTCAAGCTGTCCTGTAGCAGAACCAATTTGCCCATAAACTTCATGCGCTTCATACTTTTGAAAATCTTCCCATAAGGGTTCTGTTCCAAAAAATGCAAAAGGCTGAAAACGCTGCCCCGATTGCTCGTAACTTGGAAAGCCATAAAAGCTTTGAGCGTAGACTGTGCTGCATAACAAAGATAGTATTAAGGCATAACAAATACACCCAATACCAAAAAAACACCTATAAAAAAAACTATGCTTTTTAAAACCATGACTGCTTTGGCTATTAAATCGCTTATTAAATTGCTTGTTAAATCGCTTGTTAAATTGCTTATTATATTGACGTTGAATCATCCCTCTTTTAAACATTCCTCTTTATGTCTTAAGTTTCTGCTTTATTCTCAAGTCTAACGTCAAAGGATGAAAGTTGTTTAAATACTTGCTTGCCTCTATTTCAAGACTTCAAAGCCTATGCCAGAAATAGCGATATCAGTCAGAGCACCATCATTAAATAAGGGGTCTGCCACATCAATAGCTAGATAAGGTCTATATCTTTTACTTTCAAACTCAATCACAGGACCTAAACCAAATTCAAGGATGTCTATGTTATTTTCATTGTCAGGATGAACAAATTTGTATTGCCCTTTAAGGTGGTAGCGCCAATCATGATGGTAAAAGTCATTATTGAATGTTATTGAAGCTCTGACACTTGGATCGTCAATAGGGCTTATGAAGGCTGCTGTTTGCAGCTCGAGCCTTCCCCGCCAGAGTACTTCATTGATTCTTTCTTCCAAATCCAAATTCCAATACACACTGCGTAATGGCGACTGATTTTTAGTGCTGTCTTTGAGAAAATCATAGGAAAAACCCATATTGCTTGTTAAATTGTCAACTAAAAGCTGCGTTTTTTGAACGCTCGGGTTAAAAGTCCACGCAAAATCTATTTTATTAATCTTTCCTTGTCTATCAATATTACCATCAAAAGGCGATGCGCCATTTGTCATTTGAAAATCATAACGCGTTACAAAACGGTGGTCATTCACTGAAAAAGACCAGGTAGGTTGAAAGCGAACTGCGTATTGCCACTGCAAAGCGTCTAGAGACTGTGAAGTTGCTGGATAATAGGTCACTCTATTTGTATTTGTGAGTTTAAACTGACCAAAACCTTGTAAATCTTGCTGCCAATCCTCACTCACAACAAGCCCAAGCCTTGCGTCATTAGCGATAGCATTGGGGAAAATCTGATTGGCATATCCAAAAACCACTTCTGGACGAATCGTGAAGGTACTCGACTCTGTCGCTAGAAGCTGATGCTTGCCACGAATTGTAAAATTCGTATCACTAAACTTATTTCCCCAAGCATGATTTCTCGTATTGAAACTAAAATTTACAGTATCAGCTAAGGCTTTTGTATATCCAAAATCAAATAGCAGTCCATCCTTGCTCTTACCAAACTGGCTATTCAGACCTTGACTCGCTAGATTAAAAACCAATACAGGTTCAAGATCATGTTCAGGATTAAAGCCAATAACACCAAACTGTACTTTTGATTCCGG
>CALDTA010000005.1:0-5739 GCA_937924455.1 uncultured Deinococcales bacterium | reverse complement strand
CTCAAACCTTCAAGTTCATTTAGTTCACCAACAAAAATCTTAAGACCATCTATTTCCTCTGCCAAAGCTAAAACAAAGTCAATACGTTGCTGACTCATCGGAAAGCGTTCTAGCAAACTTGGTTCTAGAATCAATACTCGAGTAGCATCCTCAACATCCTCTTGCCAAAGAGGATCAAGCATCCACATGTGGTAGAGCAACACAGGTTTATCACTAGACACAGAACTAATCGTACTTTTAGGTAACGGTGTTACTAACTTGAGCATGGCTGCCTCAGTTAGATTTTCAGGCACATCTAGTTCTGGTAAAGCACTGTAAGGTGCATCTAAAACAGTATCGTATTGCTTGATACCACTATATTTGTTCAAATTTTCTTGATTTGCATAGTACTTTTTATTTGAAAAAGTTCCAGCAACCCACTGCCACGATAGGCTATTGCTTGCTAAATCACCATCTAGCAAATGGTAATACAACCACTGCGACGGTTGTAACCAATGTGTTTGCGCCACATTACAAATAAGCGAAGCAAGCCACATACGGGCATGATTATGCATGTAACCTGTTGCATAAAGTGCTGAAATAGCTTCATCTAAAACACGAATACCTGTTTGTGCATCAACAACAGTTTGTGGTACTTCCTGCGAACGAACAGGGTCTTGACCTTGCCTAATATCTCTAAAGATAGCTTCACCATGCCAGCGGTAAGCCATTTGATAAAAGTCACGCCAGCCAAGTTCAAAAACAAGTTTTTCTGCTTGTTTAAGCGAATAGCGTTCCATAATAATTGCAAAAACATCACTAGTGGTAATAACACCATGAGTTAGATAGGGACTTAGGTACGTAACAGAACCATCCAGAAAATTCCTGCTTTTTGCATACTTAATTGCGTTAATGCTTTCAATACGCTCGATGATTGTGTCGTAATCTGTTGGAAAAGATTTGATTTGTGTTTGTGTTCTACTTAAATCTGCTATCGCCATGACTACTACTTTATGTGAGATATAAAGCTATGAAATTAGGCAGTCATACAGACTCATGTTGAAGGCTTCTTTAAACTACAAACTGTGGGGCTTGAAAACTGTAGAGCTAGAAAACTGTAGAGCTTAAAAACTGTGGAGCTAGAAAACTGTGGCACGGCAAACTAAAATTCAGAGCACCAATAGTCTACGACATGAGCTTAAATTCTGTGCTAGCTGTGGACGTAGCTTTGGCTATCAAAAACGCTGGGAGAAAACTTGGGAGAGTGTGCGCTACTGTAGTGCTAGCTGTAGACAAGAAAAACTAGAGAAGCGAGATTTAGAACTTGAAACACAAATTTTACAATTATTATCTGAACACAAATCACAAAAAACAGTTGACCCTGCCCAGATAGAAAATCATTTTACACCTAAGAATCCTAATAATTTAAAAGAACGCATAAGACGGGCTGCCCGCCGTTTGGTTGCTCAAGGTAAAGTAGACATCTTACAAAAAGGTAAACTTGTGGATGCCAGCACGGCTAAAGGCACAATTGAAGTCAGACTAAAATGATTATGTCTACAGTACTTGTATTTCCACATCAACTATTTAAGCCACACCCCCTAATAACATCTGCTGAAAAAGATGAGGGAAAAAATAAGGGAAAAGCTGTTCTTATCATCGAAGAGGCTTTGTTTTTTGGCGATGCTCGTTATCCTGCAAAGTTTCACAAGCAAAAGTTGCTGCTGCATAGGGCAAGTATGCGCCATTATGCTGATTGGCTTTTATCAGAAGGTTTTAGGGTTCAGTATGTAAGCTATATTGAGGGCTTGTCTTTGAAAGAGGTGTTGGGTCGCTACACTGTGGGTGAAGTTATTGAGGGGCTCGAGCCCACCGACTACATCCTCCAAAAACGCCTAACTCAAGCCTGTGCTTCTCTAAACAAAAGCTTAAAACTCTCCCCCACACCAAACTTCTTAAATACGAATGCAGAAAACACTGAATTCTTTACAGATAAAAAAAGTTGGCGGATGGCTAACTTCTACAAACACCAACGCACTAAGCTCAATGTTCTTCTAGATGAAAACAACGAACCACAAGGTGGCAAGTGGTCATTCGATACAGAAAATCGCAAAAAGCTACCAAAGAAACTGATTCCTTCTTTACCAAAACTACCTAAAGTAGAAGAAGATACTTATTTGCTTGAGGCGAAAGCCTACATAGAAAAACACTTTGCTAACAACCTTGGGAACATCAACAACTATTACTATCCCTACACACATGAATCAGCAGAACAGTGGCTAGATACATTTTTAGAAGAACGTTTTGACAACTTCGGTCCTTATGAAGACGCTATCGTTGAAGGTCAACCATGGCTCTACCACAGTGTCCTCACCCCCATGCTAAATATTGGCTTACTCACCCCAAAGCAAGTCCTTGATAAAACGCTTAGCTATGCCGAAAAAAATCCTGCTCCCCTTGCAAGTTTAGAAGGCTTCATTCGCCAAATCATCGGTTGGCGAGAATTTATGTGTGCTGCCTACGAAGCAAAAGGTGTCACAATGAGGACAAGCAACTATTGGCAACACCACAATGCTATGCCAAAAAGCTTCTACACTGGCACAACAGGCATAGTGGCAATTGATGACACCATCAAACGACTTTTAGAAACAGGCTACTGTCACCATATAGAACGCTTGATGGTATTAGGTGGCTTTATGTTCCTCTGCGAAATCCATCCAAAAGCTATCTATACATGGTTCATGGAACTTTTTATAGATAGTTATGATTGGGTCATGGTTCCCAATGTTTACGCTATGAGCCAAAACAGTGCAGGTGGACTGATTACAACTAAACCCTACTTCTCTGGCTCAAACTACATTCGTAAAATGTCGCACTATAAAGCAGATACGAAAGATGCAGATAACTGGTGCGATGTTTGGGATGGTTTGTACTGGCAATTTATTCTAAAACACAGTGATGCACTTGCCAAAAACCCACGCTGGTCAATGATGGTAAGTCAAGCTAGAAAACTAGATACATCAAAAAAGGAACGCATCTTCGGGGCTGCGAATACGTTTAGACACAAGCATCTAGATATACCGTAATAAAAATACAAAAAACTGTATTGCTCTATTTGAAAAGCATTTCACACAATGGCACAAAACATCGAATAAAAAAAGCTCTTCCACGATTAACTGACTTAGGTCAGTTAATCGGCGATGCAGATGTCTGTGAAAACCACACAGCGCGAGTAGGAACGAACTCATTTAGCATGGGTCAACATTACGTGGAAACGCTAAAAGACGAAAAAAACACTACGCTTTCTCTAATAAAAAATTCATCTTATCTTTAACTTCTCTCACAGAGAAGAAACTGCCTTTTGGCAGACTGTTCTACGTAGCAAGCAGCTCAGGAATTCTTTCACACAGTTTTCAAGCTTAAATTGCAACACAACGTTATAAGGCGGCATGTACGTACGTAAACGTACTTGTTCCGCAGGGGGTCTTAATATGAGATTAGCAGTCATCGTTTTTTCTTTACTTTTCAGCTTTGCATTTGCAGAAAATAAGGCAGTTTCCGCAGTTTCTTTAGAGTCTTGTGATTCTGATCAGATTATTTCTCAAAGTGTCGATGCTAAAAAGGCAGAACTAGAGTTCACCAGCAACAAGAGTATTGCAAAATGCTTTTTTTCACTGAATGCTCAAATGAATGCTAACGGCTGGGAAAGAGCTAGGAATACTAACAATATCTACCAAGGCAACCTTTATCGCATCATCTATGCGCAAGAAGATGGCGCAAAGCAGATGCTTATTGTTCGCAAGGTAGATAATGTCTACAAGGTAATTCTGGATCTTTAAGAGATATATAAAGTCTTAGTGCTTTATATAAATCGAAGAGTTTTCTTTCTTAGATAGAAAAGCCTGCACTCTACTGAAGAGTATGCAGGCTTTTTTTATCTAAAGCTTAGGTCTAAGGTCTAAGCTTAGGTCTAAGGCTCAGGTCTAAGCTAAGGCTTAGGTCTAAGGCTAAGGTCTAAAGCTATCTTGAAGACTACCTTGTAATCTGAATAACCTTAGCTGCCGAAGGCACACCAGAACTATTGCTTGCAAACAAAAAGTAGTAACCTGGCACAACCACATTAGGATTTGTGTGTGATGTTAGCTGATAATTACCATTACCTAGATTTGTAAAGTTCAAAGCATCTTGACGTAAGTCTGTATTCATACTATGCGTCGCTGAGGACAATCTAATCATGCTAAATCGCTTCATGTCACTTGCGCCACTGCCTGTAATGTTCACATTAAAGGTCTGACCATATCCAATATTAGTTGGTACTGAATTAATAATTGGTCGGGCAGCACGTGTTCCATTTGCATTGAAAAGATAAGGCGGTTCGTAAATTTCGGCATCTCGATGATTATAGAATGCTTCTGGATCATCAACATCTAGTCCACCACCTGCTGCAAGAATACGGCCATCTCGTAGCAAAAGACCTGAAGAGTGATAGTCCCGAGGTACGCTCATGGCAGCAACTGAACGCCAAGTATCTGTTGCAGGATTATAAATTTCAGAAACGACATTTGTAGTTGATTCATCGTAGATAATACCTGACCTGTTTCCACCAACAACTAAAATCTCGCCATTGGGCAATATGTGTGTGTTGTGATGTGTGCGAGCAAATTGCATATTTGCAAGTCGAGTAACCACAGGATTAGTACCATTGATGTCTATCAGGACGCTTGTATTTGAGCTTCGATCTCCAGCTGTACCTCCAGTTATCATGATTTTCCCTTCGTCAATCATGACAGCCGTGCCATAACGACGATAGAATTCATCTGTAATACCGTCTTGATTACGACTTCCTTTGCTTACAACTGAGCCATTACCTGTTGTAGTTATTTCATGCATTGGCAAGTTTCGACCTGAATGAAAAACAGTTCCCCTTGGACTTAAATGCATATAAGGATAGTTAAAAGGTGCAAATCCTCCTGAATCTACGCCTTCAAGGCTAACACCAGTCAAATCATTCCATGCGCCATTTGAGTAGAAGTCAGTAGCGTAAGTATCAGTACCATTATTGATATTTGCACCCTGTCCTATCGAAACAAGTACATCATCATTAGCATCGACAACAGCCGTTCCATACCAATGGAAATTAGGCATATCTGCTAAACGTGACCATGAATTACCGTTAAAAATACTGACTTTCTTCGAGTTGTTATTATAAGTTTGACCGCCTCCCCCAGCTGCAAACACTGTACCATCAGATAATATACTAATCCCTGCACAAAACATAGCATGTGTAGGATTATCTACTTCTTGGAAAGTACTGTTATTTGGATTATATATTGTACCTTGTGTGTAATTGTTATTTGGACCACGAATGGTATCTTCAGTAGCTCCAGCCCATGCTAGTATACGACCATCAGGTAAATTCGCCATATGGGTGGCAGTAACTGGCCACTGCTGTACAGCACCCCAGAGACCATTACCACTTGAAGGAATAATTACAGACTCTTGTACTGTAGGGTTGGATGGAGGAGGTGGTGCGACATTACCTCCACCTAAAACACAGTTGTCAAAATGAGCAGTAGACTCACTATAGAGTGTAACCACCGCGTACCTTGTGTTGGCTGGTGCTGTAGCAGTAGCACTATAGTTTTGGTAACCAGTTGAGGTGATAGGTGTAAGCTCACTAGCTAAACTTGCAAAGCTACTGTTTAAGTAATTCAAGGTCATACTTGTCCAATTTGAATTACTTCGTTTTGCTTGACAACT
>CALDTA010000004.1:0-3300 GCA_937924455.1 uncultured Deinococcales bacterium | reverse complement strand
CAAGAAGTCAATGATTTGTATGCTGAGCTTGGTAGCTTTGCTACACATGAGTCTTATGCAATTTATCAGGATTATATAAAACAGGGTGACGGTTTAAATCCAGACGTTGACCACAGGGTATCGGCAAGGATTGTAAAGTTTGAAGGCTCGAGCTCTTCTGACTACATCAAACTACACCTCGCACGTAAAGATATTATTCAACGATTCTGGCAAAAGGTAGAAGGCTACGAAGCAGTTCTTTGCCCAACTATGGCAACTTTACCACCACAGATTGTAGACCTTGCTGAAGACGAAGCTTACTTTAAAGCGAATGGACTTTGTTTAAGAAATACACAACTTTTTAACTTTATGTCTGGACCATCCTTAAGCGTGCCTTTGGGGCACAAGCAGCCTATAGGCTTGATGATTTCGACGCCACCTCTTAATGAGAAACTGGGTGAGGGACTGGGTGAGGCTCGAGCCCTAGCAATTGGTCATGTAGTAGAACGTTTACAACCTAATATTACACCTAATACCAATTCCGCTTAAATCCGTTGTAACGTCTAAGCACGTTTTAAGTAGTAGTCAAGTAACTAGCGGAATAAACTAACGCACCTGACGCTTCTGACGCATTCTTTACAAGTTTCGTGCTGGAATTAGTAATACAAATGGCAACACTATAGGAGTTAAAGTTTATGGGTTTTATCATTCAAATCATTATTGGGTTGTGCGGAGGGGTGGCAGCAGGTCTACAAGCCTCTTTTGCAGGTATCATAGGGCAAAGGGTAGGTGACCTCGGCACAGTTTTTTTTACGAGCGTCGGTGCAGTCATTGCTTCGACAATATTTGTCTTAATTATAGGTGTTGATTTTAGCAATGTACGTTCTATTCCACGCTATGCCTTTTTAACAGGTCCGCTTATGTTAGTTATTGTAGGTGCATTAAGTTTTACCGTGCCAAAACTGGGTACAGCTAGTGCTGTTACTTTGTCGGTGGTAGCGTGGTTAAGTGTCAGTGCTTTGATTGACCACTTTGGACTTTTTGGCACGCCAACACGTTCTATGGATATGACACGTATTGCGGGTATTGCGATTTTATTTTTAGGTACTTGGCTTGTTGCAAAATAGATTACAGATGGATTTCTATAGTGATGTCTTTGGGAAAGAAAAATTCTTCAAGATTATGACCCTCACCGCCTCTATCAATAACTAAAAAGTCAGATTCTTTTTCTAGTGCTAGTGAGTAATGATGCCAAACATTGCGGTGGTAATTAACGCCTTGTCTACCATTTGTCATAAAAAGCTTTAGGTCATCAACAGTCAATGTCTGTAGCTCTTTTGCTGCGACTAAAACCAAAAAAGGTGCGTTGCTCATAGGCACAAACGCTTGTGATGCTAAGGGGTGACGTTCCATCCCTTGAACTTTAATGGGTAAGGTTTTCGGTGTTGTCCTGAAAATATTGATAAGGGTATGACCATCTTGCAGAGCAGTATCAACAGGGCTTAAGTCATGAAAACGTTGGGTTAGTCCTTCGTTAATCATAACAGGTGTTTGGTCATTAACTTCTATAACATCACCAAATTGGGTAAATGATTGAGCATTTAGAGGTTGTGGTTTTAAGATAGTCATTAACTTCTATTGTATGCCTGAGGCAGGGAATTATGCAAAACTGGTTTTACAGAAACGCAAAAGCTAAACAAACAACCAGCCAAACAACTAGTGTTGCTTGTTTTTAAACATCAATAATAGGTAGTTCTTTCGGTGCACGTTTTGTTAAAAGCTCTGCACCATCTTGAGTAATGACGATATTTTCTTCGTGAACCATTTGCTTGTTGGGAGCAAAAGTCATACCTGGTTCTATTGTGATGACCATGCCGGGCTCGAGCCTCGTCATATCCTCTGGCGTAATCGATGGTCCTTCAGTAAGTTGCATACCCAATCCATGACCCATACGACCAACATCATTACTAAGCGCACCACCAGCTTCCATAACACGCCACATTTCATGGTACAAATCAGCCATAGTCACACTCTGACCTTGCCCAGCCTGCTTAGCTAACGTAATACCAGCATCCGTAGCATCGTAAACAACCTCATAGGCTTTTAAACATTCATCAGAAATTTTACCAAAGCCAAAGTTACGGTCAAAATCACAAAAGTAACCGTTGTAGAGTGTTCCTGTGTCAATAATCAATACATCACCCTCAACAACAATTTTATCTTTTGGTCCCATGATGATATCTGCATATCCTCCTTGGTCAGAGGTGGCAATCAAAAAGGGAGAATCATCTGCACCTCGTTGTAGTAAATCAATTCGCATTTTCTGGCAGTTTTCTCGCTCGCTTAAACCTGCTTCCAACATGCTTGGTAAGGCTTCATAAGTATCAGAAGCAAGTTGGCAAATGTAGTGAATCTTTTCAATTTCCTCTTGAGATTTGATATTTCGCAATTGCCTTAGAAGTCCACTACTATCGACAAGTTCAATGCCCTCTAAGTTTTGACTCAGTTTTGCAAAATCCCCCGCAGGCATCCTCAATAAACTTTCGTGACCTAGTGGTACACCCAAACGTTTAGCAGATGTACAAAATTCTTTTATTGTTTGTGTGAGTAAGGTAATACCATCATCAGCAGGGCGTGGTGCTGGCCATGTACGTACATCGTCTAGCCATGTTGCAGACATACCCACAACACCAATCTCAGGTACGACTGCTACGGGTTTGCCTTTAGCTGGTACAACCACAAACCAAGGTCTGGTTGGGCTTTGCCAAAACTGCGAATCAAAGCCTGTAAAGTAACGGACGTTGGGTTCTGTAGTTAGTAACATTGCATCCAAGTTTTGCTCAGCCAATAGCGCCTGTGCTCGCTCGGTGCGGGTTTCAAATTCATTTAGGCTAAAACCACGTTTTGGTCGTGATAGATTCATATATCATCATCCTTTGAATTAAGCAGCTTTAACATCATTGTACACAAATATTGGCTACACTTTTGTATGTGCTTTGCACGTATTTTTAGCGTTTCCACGATTAACTGACTTGGGTCAGTTAATCGGCGAGCTTCGTAACGAGTAGGAACGAACTCATTTAGCATGGGTCAATATTACTTGAAGACGCTAAGACACTGAGACGCTGAGACGCTTTTTATAGCAGTTGCAAAATGATATTGATGCTTGTATTGATTCAAGAGAATTAAGTAAAAGTCGTATGACTGCAAATTTCTTGAAGGCTCTATTATGTGTCTTTTGCGTCTAGAACGCACTTTCTGTGCATTGAGGATTTGAGATTATAATCCGATACTGCACAAGCTGCTATAGTTCTGAGTTTT
>CALDTA010000003.1:0-5726 GCA_937924455.1 uncultured Deinococcales bacterium | reverse complement strand
GTGTAACGGTTGTTTCATAGCCCACAATGCCAGGGAAAATCGTTTCATTATTTTTAAGACGCTCGGTCAAGTTTGAGCGAAGTTCATCTTTTACACTACGTCCAGCCTTTTGTTCCCATCCTGAACCGCGTAATTCACCTAATGTTGTCGCTTTTGACATTTCAATCCCCTTTGAGGAAAACATTCTCTTTTTGACTTGTCTTTATCTGTTTTTTGCAAAACTAATAAAACATCTTCATAATGTTCATCGTATCACGTTTTGCTAGAACAATACTGTAGGAGAGCTTGGATTGTTTCACTAGCCAAACAACCCTACAAAAACAAAGAGACCCTAAAGGTATACTTTGTTTGCTAATGAATGGTGGGAGGTGACATTACCACCTAAATAGAAACTATCTTCTTTTAGGCTCAGCAAAAATTGAGTCTCAAAATTTGATTTTTAGATTTATTTTTTGGAGTCACCTCACATGAACGATAACAGCAACCCCTTAAGATTATTCAACTTAAGCTTCATAGCCATACTAGCAACAATTGCTTGTTTTATACTGCTTTACCTATCGCAATTTGCCCAGATGGCACCTGCCCAAGCCCAGTTACAACCTATCGTTATTTTCTTTATGGGCATCTTATTTGTCGGAGCTTTCTATCCATTTATCGCTAGACAACGTGCCAATACTTGGCACATGACAAGCGTACTCTTGGCTGTAGCTGTCAGTGCAATGTTTGCTTTTGCCCTCAGTAGAGTGAATCTCACTTCTCCTGCTGAAAACATTACTAGCCTTCAAGGCAGCATGGCATATATTCTCTGTCCTGTAGTCGCTCTAACCTTGGCACATATTTATGGTCTTTTATTCAAGGACAGAGCACAGCTTTTTGTGGCTATAACTGTTTACGCTATGTGTGCGGTTCTAGCCAACTACACTCTGGATGCATTCATTCCATTTCCTGTTTCGCTACCTGAATGGGTTCCTGCTGAAAACTTTCAAGGGCTTATCAATGTAGGCACACTCTTTTTTGGCATCATCCTGACACAACGTGACCGCATTCACCGTTTTGGACGCAACTGGGTTTACCTTGCAATTCTACTAACTGCAATCGCTACAACGCTTGCATCTATTTACACAAATGGTTTAACCCTTGCAGAAGTTGGTGCTGCAATGACTTCTGGCAACTTTGTGGATTTTGTATGGAACGGACCTATGCGCTTTGTGGTTGTTGGTGTCGGTGCACTTGTTATCTCTGAGCTAGTGGATACAGGCATCTATCAAAGCTTCATTCAACAAAACTGGTTAACCAGAGTGCTTTCTTCAAATGCTGTAAGTGCGCCACTAGACACCATCTTATTTACTGTCTTTGCATTTTGGGGATTTGACTGGGTAACTAGACAGTGGATGACTGAAGTTATTGTTACTGATATTATCGTCAAGTTTGTTGTGGCAATGATTGCCTTGATTCCATTTTTTGGAACCCTAAAAAATAGGAGCACTGCGGTTTCTACAACCTAGTGCTCCAACATACTTACTACAATTAAGAATTAAGAGTTTTGTAGGATGGCGCTATGCCCATCGCCTTTGACTTTGGATAAAGCGGTGTGCGAAACGACACCCTACAGATTTCGCCAACTAAAGTCTTACTACAATTGAGACTCACTGCTTGTACTATTTGCTAACGAGACTTTTTAGCGTCTTGGATGGTGTCACTTGTTTTGATGATTACATCAGTCAACAAGCTCATCCAAGTTTTATCATCTTGCTGTTCTTCTTCAGCACTTTTCTCCTGAACCTTAACAGACACACTCTTTTTAGCTTTTGACGCAGTTTTAGATACCTTAGCTGGTACAGTTCGACTTTCAGCATCCAACTTAGCAGCAGCTTTCAGCACATCAGACAAACGGTTCATCCAACCACGACCAAAGTGCTTCCATGTATCTTTTAAAGATATATAGTGCTGCATACGCAGTGCCATAAATTCAGCATAGTGATCGGTTTGTTTTAGGAAGCCTTTGGAACGGCTTACGCCTTGATTTACGGCGCAGTCAAAGGCTGCTAGACCAAGTGCATCTGGCAATTCATCTGCGTTTATAGCATCCCAATAATCTTTTTTATAAATAGCTTTCGCTTGAGTTTTGGTTAGTTTTTTAATATCAAGGTCTGGGTAAGAACGTTTACAAATACCGTACTTTGTTTCGCCACCTGGGTCTTTCGGGTTATCAACATAGCCACCTTCCCAACGGAAAATGACATCCATAGCTTTTTCAAAAGCGTGTTTAGACATGGTTTAAGCGTAATATAAATTTGTGAGTTTGTTAGGCAATATTTTATATTGACATAGAATTCATAATTGTAATGCAATTCTGACAATATATTAGAGATTAATAGTGTATAATTACGATTAGTAATGAATTTAGCCTTATAAGGAGGTATCTAATGAAAGAAATAGAAAATCCAAAACAAGATGAAAATGCATCTGGATACGAAAAATTCGAATACCTCACTAGAGGTATTTTAAAAATTAGCAAAGCAAAATTAGATGAAAAATTACAATCTAATAAAGATACCCAATCAGAACCACTTTCAGAGGGCTTTGATGAAATTGCGAATGCCTTGGAAGAGATGTATGAAGATAGCATCGATGAGTGGGTTAGTGAGCAAGCTGATGCTGGTTCTTTTGACGAACTTGCTAAACGTGCACTAAAAGAACATCACAACAACGAAACAACTGACCTTTGAAACATAAAGCTTCATCCGACTTTTGGAGGGGTTTCAACAAACTTTCAATTGAAGCACAAGAACAGTCAAAAAAACAATTTTCCCTTCTAAAGGAAAACCCAAATCATCCTTCACTACGATTCAAAAAAATACCCTCAAAAAACTATTATTCCGTAAGGGCAAGTCTAGGTTATAGAGCATTGGCTATAAAAGATGATGATTACTATATCTGGTTTTGGATTGGTCCCCATAGTACTTATGACAAGCTAATAAAATAACAATGAAAAGGGTGACAGAAAAATCTGTCACCCTTTATAATTATTTTTAAATCGAATTACATTCCAGCCATCAACTGCTTACCAACATCAAACAATTAGCATCAAAGCTAAATCAATAGTCAAACTCACCTATCTAAAAACTCTCTTGCTGTAACTATCGGAATATCTCTAAAAGGATGTAGGACAAGCAAATCCTTATCACCTGTCACAATCAAAGAAGCTTGACCATTAACAGCAACTTCTAAAAACTTGTCATCTTTCGGGTCTCTACAAGCTTCTACAGATTCATCAATATCCACGACAAAAAATTCTTCGACTAAATCCTCAAAAAACGCTAGACGTTTTTCTAAAGGTAAGAATTTATCAAACTTTTTTCGTTGAATAACCTCACTCAATTCATTGAGTATATCTTTCGAAGTAAGAACATACCCATCTGTTAAAGCCTTATCAAAAGCCTGTTTTGGTACAGATTTTGGAAAGAAAAAAGCACTTATGATTGTATTGGTATCTATGACGTATCTAGGAACAGAATCAGACATTTAGTTTACTAATTGGAGTCGTCTAAAATATCAGTTAGAATTTCTTCTGTTAAGCCATTTGCTTGCGCTTCTTCACCCAAGTCTTCCATACGCTTAAGTAAAGACTTTACCCGCTTATTACGATGCCCTGCATACAAAGCAAATTCCTCTGGTGACATAAGCACAGCCACATTCTCTCCTTCTTCTTTTAAAAAGACAGGGTTCTGTGAAGCAGCACCTATAAGGTCAGCTAAAACATCTTTTTCTTTTTTGTTTATATCAATCTGAGTCATAGTATTAGCTTCTCCTTACATTCATTTGTGGCAATTCTTTTCCTTTTAATTCTGCCTCTATCAAACTATGTGTATAATCGAGTTGCTCTAACCAATCTGCATTTTTTCTTTCTTGAAAAGCTAGTCTATATTGTTCAACAGGTAACATAACAACCTGTGGTTTTCCATCTTGGTCTACAATCACTATTTCCTGATTATCCGTGATGATTTGTATGATGTCATCAAAATACATGACTAGTTCAGATGTATTGACTCTACGTTCCATAAAATCTAATATACATCAATTAGAAGCTACATTTATGAAATCAATCCAACAGTAATAAAAAAAGAGCGTCAGAATAACCTGACACTCTAATAAATTTGATTGTTTTTTCTGTTACATCCCAGCCATCAACTGCTTACCAACATCAAACAATCGATACCAAACATTCGGCATCAACCCTAAACCAATCGTCGCAATAAGCGCAATCAGTACAGCAATGTTGCCCATCATGCTAGCAGGTTGCGGTACGTTGATATAGTTCTCAAACTCACTCGCATACATCGTGATGATGACACGAACATAGTAAACAACAGCCACAATACTCGTGATGATACCCAGTACAGCTAACCAAGCATAACCAGAACTCAACGCTGCTTGGAACACAACTACCTTAGCAAAGAATCCTGCTAAGGGTGGAATGCCTGCAAGGCTAAGCAAGAACACACTCAGCGCAGCAGCCAAAAACGGTCTGCGTCTACCAAGTCCTGCAAAGTGGTCATAGCTATCTCCACCCTGCTGACGACTAACAAGGGCGAGAACCGCGAACGCACCAATGTTCATAAAGGTATATGCCATCATGTACCAAATCACTGCTTTCGCAGCGACATCGCCAGTGGCTAAAACTGCCATGCCTAAGTAACCAGCATGTGCCACCGCAGAGTAAGCCAACATGCGCTTAACACCAGGTTGTACCAGTGCTGCAAAGTTAGACACAATCAGTGTAACCGCTATTAGCACTGCAAGCAGTTGTAAAAGTGCAGGGTTTAAAAATGGGAAACTATAGCTTACAAAACGTAGTAACGCAGCAATTGCAGCAGTCTTAACAACTACACTCATAAATGCTGTCACCGAAGTTGGCGCACCTGTATAAACATCTGGTGCCCACTGGTGAAAGGGTGCAAGCGCAACTTTAAAACCAAGACCCACAAGTATAAGCAGTGCTGCTAAACTCGCTAGCACACCTTGCGTAAAGCCATCGGCTGCAAGTGCAGGAATAATCGTTGTATAAGTAAAACTACCAGTCGCACCGTACATAAGTGCTATGCCGTATATGAAGAATGCAGATGCAAATGCACCAAGCAAGAAATACTTCATGCCAGCTTCTTCAGACTGACCAGCATCTTCGGTGTCTTGATCCCACGCTGAAAGTACATAGACTGCGAGTGACATTATCTCTAGTGCCAAAATCAGCACGATTAAGTCATTGGCAGCAGCCATCATGACTGCGCCAGCAGTGGAAAGTACTAGCAAAGGATAGTATTCAGGAAAATCTAAGCCTTCAAAGGGTACGAAGTCAAAGCTGATGAGTATCGCTAGCAATAAGCCAATTAACATCGTTAAACCGAAAGCTGCTGCTGGTATATCTACAATGTAGCGACCACCAAAACTGCTGATAGCACCACTTCGTACTTCGATAAGCAAAAATAGATTTAAGAATGCCGCTAAACCTACGCCAGCAAGACTCAAAAGTGCAATGAAGCGACTTGACTTGATGAATAAAGCAAGAATCAGTGTGACCGATGCAGTCAAGATAAGAATAATCGGAGGTAATAAACTATAGAAGTTTACATCTGTTCCTAAAGTTAGCATTAGTGTGAACCTCCATGCGAATCATCTTCTTTAACAACCGTGCCAGCAGCTACAGGCACATAATCAAAGCTAGCTTC
>CALDTA010000002.1:0-2731 GCA_937924455.1 uncultured Deinococcales bacterium | reverse complement strand
CCTTCAGGTGTTTTGAGTAATTGGTCATCACTTAGCTCTTCAGTTGTCTTTAACATAAAACCACGAACCGCTTTTAACATTTCATTTTGAGTCAACATATTTTTCTCCTAATATTTTTCTGCTAGTGAGTTGATAATCTAACTATACGATAGTGCTTAAACTCTCAACAAGTTCGAAAGCAGCTATTTTGAGCATACGCTTTAGCCAGCAAAAATGAAAATTTACCAAAAATAAAGTGCATGGAATTAACCACGCACTTTTCTTGAAGCAATAATATACAGCTAGATTTACTTAGTCCTTATCAACAATTTGTGCTAACAGTGCAAGCTCATCGAAAACAATAAATTCTTTCCACACTTTGCCATTACGAATATGTACATGACTAATGCCTAAAACATTCACAGGCTTTCCAGAAGGCTTACCATACCAACCATTGTGCCTATGTGTACCACGGAAACGCCAACGAACAGAGACTCTATAGCCTTCTTCTTCATTGCCATTCCAGTGAACATTCTCAACAGACATTGCAAAATCTGGGAACATACCAATCAAACCAAGCAAGTAGGCTTTAAAATGATTATTGCTATAAATAGTTACATCATTTGGCAAATGTGTTTCGCAATTCTCTTCGTATAGTTCTTTGATAAGGTTAAATCTACGACCATTCCAGATATCCTGATAAACACGTCTCGCAACATCTTCAGGATGATCTGGTGCATGACGAATTTCGTAAGTCTGCGGTGGCGCTTGTCCAGCTAATCTATCAGTTTCACCAGTGCTAAATTCTTGGTCAAAACTGGTGCTTACTAGCTTGGCTACTTCAAAAATATCTAGACCCATTTGGCGAACCATCGCACCTGTATCCCGCACGAGCCATTCTTCAAAAATGTAATTATTCCGTGCAACAACATCTGCAATCGCAAGGTAACGTACCTTCTTACCTGTTGGTGGCGCCCATGAACTATAGCCAAGGTTAGTGGCAATATTTTGAATCAAATGTGAGCTATACCAACCCTCATCATTGTTACCCTTCCAAATGACATCTTCACCAATGAGGCGTCTATCTGGAAAGCCAGCTAAAACAGCAATAGAACCACTAACAACTTCTTCAACGCCGTAAGAGACACCATAGGCAGAATGAATTCTACAATTATGTTGATAGGTATCGTAGATATAACCCATATCGCCCATTTCCCAAATACGGTGAGTAATACGGAGTATGAAATCTACAAAATCTACATAGTCTTCTTCAAAACCTGTCATATCGTGCTTAGCTGGACCTTGTGGGTTTAACACTTCTGTAATGTTGCCACGTTTCAAAGCAGATTGCTGCATAATATCTTGTTTAGTATCTACCTTAGATGTTGACTTTTTATCAGAACTTTTTTTATCGGCCATTAGACTACCGTCTTTCCTGAAACTTTTGTTCTTAGTTTATATAGAGAACTTGAGGCTGTTAGATATAGACTTTTTAGGTCATCGTCACCCCAACAAAAATTTGCTGTTTTTTCAGGCATTAAAATAACACCAAGGCATTTACCTTCACTATCAAAAACTTGCATACCACCTGGACCAGTCGTAAACAGATTCCCACCACTATCGAGCTTCATACCATCTGGTACGCCTTCCCAATCGCCTTTGGTTTCTGCCCAAACACGTCCGTTTTCAAGTGTGCCGTTTTCAGTAATATCAAAAATACGAATGTGTTGTTTTCGAGTGTCATTTACAAAGAGCTGTTTTTCATCGAGGGAAAAACACAAGCCGTTGGGAAGTTCAAAGTCATCAACCAGCAAATATAGTTCATTGGTTTTAGCACCTAAACGATAAACACCTGCATAGCCAAGTTCAGATTCACGAGGCACTCCATAGCCTTCGCTACGTCCTGACATAGGGTCGGTGAAGTAGATGTCACCGTTTGAGTGAATGATTACGTCGTTTGGGCTGTTGAGTTGTTTATCACCATAATGAGTTGCTAGGACTTCGTAATTACTACCATTACCATTTGAACGAATTAAACGACTTGTTGCATGTTCGCATGTAACGATTCTTCCCTGAGCATCAGAACTATTTCCATTCGCCATATAACTAGGTCTACGAAACACACTCAAGCCAGAAGCTTCACTCCACCTATACTGCGTATTACAAATAATGTCGCTAAAAGTAAGCTCCGCTGTCTTACTATTCCAAATCGGACCTTCAACAAAACAAAAGCCTGACTCAACAACCTCAATATCACGTGTAACGTCTATAATATCTTTAAAGCGATTATCATAAATACAGGTCTCTAACTTACAGGTCTCTGGCATAATTTAGTCAACTTCTTTATCAAAGTATTCTGGACCCTTAGACCCGATATACTTCAAGACTTTTTCAACGTCATAATCAAGCTGGCTTAAAAAATCCAGTAAATCAATCATGACCCAATTTTCTTTTAACTTGTCATCTTCAACACGCCAAAAATCCATGTACTGAACTTTCACACGCTTGTTACTTGCAGGTATCCCAAGATAATCACCTGTGTGCGTTGCATCTTGATGACCAAATGCACCTACATAATCACCTTCTGCAATTCGCACAACATCGGTTGCATTTTTATCTGAAAAAGCATGTAAAAAAGGTCGCTGATGCTCATCTTGAAATTGCTTCAAGCTCAACTTATGACCAATACCCGCAGGTCCATACCAATGCATATCTTCATGCCAGTGTTCTTCCTGACCATCAATAACATGGT
>CALDTA010000001.1:0-2944 GCA_937924455.1 uncultured Deinococcales bacterium | reverse complement strand
GTCTGCATTTATTAGGACTAATCTGGAAGAACATTTACGTTCTCAAGGCTATAGCAACATAGTTATAACTGGTTTTGTTACCAATAATTCTGTTGAAGCCACGGCACGTATGGCTGGCAATTTAGGTTTTGATACAACTGTCGTTGCTGATGCTACAGCTACATTTGCAAAAGAGGATTTAACAGCTAAGTTACACAGTGCTGAAACCATTCACAACATTTCACTAGCAAATTTACAGGGTGAGTACGCTAGCATTTTATCAACGAAAGAAATCTTAGATAGTTTAAAGAATACTTTGGGAAATACGTAGAAAAGACTTTTAGCCATAAGCAATGTTTACAAAAATTGTAAACTACTAGTTGGAAGTAAAAATATTAAAGAACTTCAAGGAGGAAGTTATGTCTAATTACCGTTTTGAGACGCTACAGATTCACGCTGGGCAAGAAGAGGTCGAAGCAACCACCAAGTCACGCAGTGTGCCGATTTACCAAACTACTGCTTACAGCTTTGATGATGCTGATCACGCTGCCAGACTATTTGCATTGCAGGAGTTTGGTAACATATATTCACGCATCATGAACCCTACGAATGATGTGCTTGAAAAGCGTATTTCTGTACTTGAGGGTGGCGCTGCTGCGCTTGCTGTAGCTTCTGGGCACTCGGCAGAGTTTATGGCGATTACAAATCTTGCAGATGCTGGCGATAACATCATCTCATCACCGAACTTATATGGTGGTTCTGCCAATATGTTTAAAACACTATTGCCACGTTTAGGTATCACTGTGAAGTTTGTAGGTCAAGACGATAATCCTGACGATTTCGCTGCGCTTATAGATGAAAAAACCAAAGCAGTTTATCTAGAGTCTATTCCTAACCCATCATTGGCATTGCCAAACTTAAAAGCGATTTCAGAAGTTGCCCATGCTAAAGGTGTCGCAGTGATTGTAGATAACACAACTGCTATGGGTGGTTATTTATACCGTCCTTTTGAGCATGGTGCGAATGTGATTATTCACTCTGCTACGAAGTGGATTAATGGTCACGGTACAGGCATTGGTGGACTTATAGTAGATGGTGGTAATTTCGATTGGAACACTGACCGCTATCCTGGCTTTAGTCAGCCTTGTGCGAGTTATAACGGCATTGTTTTTGGTGATACTTTTGGTGTGAATGGTCCATTTGGAAATATTGCCTTTGTGATTCGTGCGCGTGTTGAAGGCTTGCGTGATATTGGTGCTGCGATGGCTCCACAAAATGCATTCTTATTTTTACAAGGTTTAGAAACACTTTCATTGCGTGGTGAAAGACACGTTGATAATACTGAGAAACTGGCGAAGTGGTTAGACCAGCAAGCTGGTGTGTCTAAAGTGCATCACCCAAGCTTACCAAGTAGCCCTTACCATGAGCGTGCAAAAGCAGATTATCCAAAGGGTGCTGGTTCAATCCTAACCTTTGAAGTTGATGGTGGGCGTGAAGCGGGCAAGCTCTTCTTGAATAACGTCAAGCTATCTAGTCACCTTGTAAATTTAGGCGATACCAAAACATCTGTTACGCATCCTGCAAGCACGACGCACTCACAGCTTGACGCTGCTGGTTTAGCTGCTGCGGGTATTGGTGAAGGTACAATTCGTGTGTCGGTTGGCATCGAACACATTGATGACATCATTGAAGATTTTGCACAAGCATTGGCTATTGCAAAAGCATAGGTATAACATGCCTGAAAGGCATATAGTACTGTAGTTTATGTTGATTTTTGTAACAATTGTTTGCCTACTTATGGCCACACTCTTTTACTTTGTGTGGCCACAGACTCTTAAGCCTGTTGGGTGGAAGAAACTCGTTCTTCGTTATTTCCATGCATTAGTTTGGGTACTACTGGCGCTTGCTTGTTTGATTCGTCTTTTAAATCCTGCACTTAATCCAGTATCACTTGTTTTAGCAATCATTGCTGCGCTGTGTTATTTGATATTTATAGGTACATTTTTGATAGCTGATAAAAACCCTGATAAGAAAGTTAGTTAATTTATATGTCTATAATTACCTCTACATCCGTTAAAGAAAAGCAAAACTATGACCTTTGGTCGATAGGTGCTTTGCCTTTACTTGCTTTAGGGTTAGTGTCTGGTTTTTTGGGTGTCTATTGGGATATTGCTTGGCACATTGACAAAGGGCGAGACAGCTTTTGGTCACCACCACATATTTTTATATATACTGCGCTTTTAAGCGTTATTGTCGTAAGTATCTATACGATAGTTCGTGATAAACGAGAGAGCTTTTATCATATTAAGTTTATGGGTTTACGGGTTCAGCCTGGCATATTGATTATTCTTTTTGGTGCTGTTTTAGACATAGCCTTTGCACCTGCCGATGAACTTTGGCACAGGCTTTATGGTATAGACGTGACTTTGTGGGGTCCGATGCATTTGGTGGCTTTGTTGGCACTGACTACGGCTGCGATTGGGGGGATAGTAGCGAGCTGGCTCGAGCACAACATCAGTATTGTAAGCAAGCGCAAATCCCTATTTGCCTCCACCGCACTTTTCTTTAGTGCAGCCTTGCTAACCCTACACATGCTCTGGCTAGCTGAATATGCCTATGGCATTCCTGTATTTCCAACATGGATTCACATTGCCTTACTTGCAAGCCTTCCGACCTTTGCTTTTGTGTTGATTGCAAAACTCCATCCAAGTAACTGGTCAGCCACGCTTTGTGCGCTTATCTATACAGCTCTACATTTTGCACTGATAGCTTGGTTAGGTGTGTCAAATAGTCAGTTTGACTGGGGTGGGGCAAGTCAACCTATTTGGGCAAATGTTATTTTGACAGCGATTGCTACAGATTTACTTGTGAAGCGATTGAGTAACAACTTTCTTTTAGGAATTATCTTAGCCTTAATATCCTTCGGAGCAAATTTGCTCTTTTATGAATTTGTTCAATCCAATGG